>CAVFAM010000477.1:0-2890 GCA_963620375.1 Bacteroidaceae bacterium | reverse complement strand
ATTTATTTATCATGCTTTTAATAATTCAGCAAGCTCTTTTCTTAATTAATTATGAGTTCTCTTAATTTATATTATATCAAAGATTACCTTATCTTTCCAACCACCTTCCCCACACTCTCCAGATTTCGGAAAGCTAACATTTTACTCCATCTTATTTCTGCATAATCCCTGCACAGTCTCGCTCCATGGAGCCAGATTAGCAAGTTCATCATCTGACATGCTCTTATTGGGGCGATGTTCCAGTAAGAACTTCAGGTATTCATATAGATTTAAGTCGTATGCTTTTGCCATTTCTACAATAGTTAAATATAAGCTGTTTGCATTGGCACCATCTGGCGTGTCGGAAAAGAGCCAGTTCTTACGCCCGACAGTTACAGGTCTGATGCAGTTTTCACTCAGGTTGTTGCTTAAACTGCAGCGTCCATCCTCAAGATAGGTCATAAGCATGTCCTCCCTGTTGAGGATATATGTGATTGCTTTTTTGAGTTTTTCATTGCTTTCTGGATTGACCTGTTTAATCCACGACAAGAAGCCCTCAATGACAGGTTTCTGGTCTTTGAGGCGGCGGTTTTTTATCTGTTTAAAACTAAGCCCTTTTTCCCTGTATGAACGCTCATACTGGAAGAGCTTATTACAATAGAGGACTCCCTGGACTGCTGGATGGCTGTAATCCTTTTCTTTTCCTTTTGGGACTGCCTCTAACAGGTATCTGCGTATATGCGCCCAGCAGGTGCAACGTTTTGTATCCTTTACCTTGTTATACCCCTGAAAGCCGTCTGCCATCAGATAGAATCCTGGCTCAATTCCTTTTAAGAATTGTTTTGCATTTTCCCCGGCTCTCGTAGGAGTATAATTGTAGAGAATAATAGGTGCAAGTCCGTCTTCCCCAGTGCGTACCAGCCAGAAATAAGATTTTGACTGTGCCCTGCGTCCATCCTCTTTTAATACCTGGACAGGTGTTTCATCCATCATTAAGAACTGCCTTTTCAGAAGCTCACGGTGGAAGTAATCATACATTGGCTGTATGTATTTCTGACTGGACTTAATAATCCAGTTTGCCATGGAAGTTCTTCCGATGGGGGCTGACTGCTGAAAGAAATCTTTTTCCTGACGGTACAGAGGGATATATAATCCATACTTGCGGTATAAAATATATGCAAGCAAGGACTCTGATACATAGCTTCCCGGAATCAGGGCGGGTTTTCCATTGTCTTTTATAAACTGTGGCTCTTCGGTATCCTTACAGACTGGACATCCGTAGGTGGTGGCATAGTATTCTACTCTTTCCAGCTTTGGAGGAGTATATACAATCTCGCTGCGGATTAATTCTGTTCCTATGGCTGACATTTCACTGCCACATTCAGGACAGATTCTATCCTCTTCGGACAGAGTGTTAACAAACTCTTTTCTTGTAGGTATTCCTGCAAACTGCTCCTCAAGAGCAGGCTTCTTTTTGCGTGGCTTTTTCCTGACTTCAACAACCTCCGGCTCAATGAGCTCTGTCGGTTTTTCAGATTCTTCAGTATCATCAAAAAGATTTAACTGCCCGGCGATAGAATCCATTCGTCTTTCGCTTGAGGAGCCGTACATTTTCTGGCGAAACCATGCCAGTTCAGCCTTGAGATTGTCATTCTCTTTCTGCTGGCGGCTGATGGTATCATTCAGCGTTTTGATTGTCATATTCAGCTGTGAAATCATATCCTTAAGCTCTAAAAGCCGGATGTCTGCGCTGCTTTTTGCCATGTTTTTGCACTCCTTGTCCTGATATAAATATTATACCAGAAAACAGGCTGTAACACCAGTAAAATTAAGGCTTTCAGGCAGTTTTTAAAGCCTTTGGCTGTTCTATTTCAAGACCGGACATAAGCCAGTCAAATTGCTGCCAGGTGATAGGCTTTACCTCTGATTTATCACGAGGCCATCTGTACCGTCCTTGAACAACATCAAGCCTTTTATATAATAAAACAAATCCATCCGGTTCATGAAACAGTACTTTAATGCGGTCACATCGTTTTCCACAAAACATGTAAATGGACTGCCCAGGCATATCTGCCTGAAGCTGGTCATATACAATGGCGCATAAGCCATCAATCGACTTGCGCATGTCAGTATAGCCTGTCACGATATAAATGTTTGTAGCAGCAGAAATATCACCAAGCATGATTTTCACCTCCTAAACAGCGGAGAGTATTTTGAATCAGCTGCTCGTCAGCTCCATTGAAGAGGCGCAGTGTGATGTTTCCAATCTGTAGTTCAGCAGCAAGCTTTCCATCACTGGATATTTCTGGAAGGATAGCATTTTGCTCTGTTTCTGGGGCAACAGACTCTACCAAATCAACTTTTACTATTTCCTGAACATTAGCTTTTGCACAATTTTGGGTTGCAGAATCAGGAAAAGTATATCCACTTTTCTTCAGCTTGCTGACCCAGTTATAAAAGTTGCCTGGGTTTATATTATTCTGCCGGCACCACTGGTAGTCAGATAATCCGCTCTGGCGGCATTCCATAATAAATCTGATTTGGTCATCTTTGCAAACGTAGTTTCTCATAATGATAGACCTCCTTAAAAAAATAGAGTGAAATGCTCGCCTGAGCATTTCCTAACTATCATTATAAAAGTTAGAGCTAGGCTGGAAAACCTACCCCGAAACTATGCGCTTACGTTCCACCCTGTCGGAACATCTCATATACACTCTCTGCAATTTTTGTTTTTTCAATCAATTCACTTTCTTTAGAAGAAAGCCGTTCCAGATTATTCTTTTTATCCGTAATCATATCTTCATATTTTGCATATTCCGTTTCTGCTGCATTAATATTGCTTCTCAATTTAGAATTTTTCTCCTGCTCCTCATTGTTTTGCTGCTTTATATCCGCAAGCTTCCTACTCTCC
>CAVFAM010000476.1:0-3192 GCA_963620375.1 Bacteroidaceae bacterium | reverse complement strand
GAAGGTGTATTTCAACCTTCCTTATGTAACCTGTGTATGTTATGCACAATTTATCAAATATTATTTTGTTTCTTTCAATTGAGAAAACAGATGCACAATACACATATGTATGTGCAACTCTTTTCACATGACCAAATTCTTATAAATCAGTTTTTTATTTGCCTACACATTCTGCATCACTTGCACATTGCTGTTTTAATTCTTTTTTCTTACCATCATACCACCGCCCTACTTCCTTATCGTATTCATCTGTGCCAACCTCTCTTTCGATTAATTTATAATGCAACTCATCATACTCGTCTAACCAATCACATACATCAACAAATTCTCTATGATTTGCTAAATAATGATGTATTTTATTTCTAAATTTTGTTCGTCTAACATCATACTCCGTTGATTTATCTTTATCTGCACACAAACCACCTATATATTGATATCCACAATATATCTTGGTTTGCCCTCTTCCTTTTCCCTGTTCAAATACTTTATGACAAATAGGACATCGGCTATACTTCACTGATTTGTTTCTTTTATTCCTTTCAGCTGTCCGTACTGGTGCTATTGCCAGCAGCTCGATTGCTACAAGCTGCATTATAGAACTGACAGAATATATCTTAACCATTCTTCCACCAAGGCTCTGTACTGTAAATGATAACATCTGATTTCTGCAATATTTATTAATATCTTTCTCTTGGATTCCGTTTCCTATAAGCATATTTTCTATGTTGTCTTTAAAATTATTATCAGCCAGAAATGCTGGCATGGCTTTATCGACATCTTCAATACTATAATTACATATTTTTAGTATCTCCTGGTGCAGAATATCTTCAATAAAAGAAAGAGCATTCTTATCTATTACTGCAAGTACATCCGCTTGTATATTTTCTTCAATAGAATATTTTTTATCTATGTATTCTGGAATCGGATAAATCTCTGTAAGCTCTTCCATTGTCCTGAAGGTATTTTTTTCTTCTTTGGTCAGTTCTTCTTTTATACCATTATCAAATAACCATCTGTTATGAGATTTCTCAAGAATCTCTCTGTATGCATCCCCCAAGCTCCCCTGAGCAAGATAGGCAAGAGCAAGCAGTAATTTACCATATGAGCATTGACTGCCATTTTCAAACGCATACCCTTCACCCGTGTCAATAAGTAAAGATTTACTAAATTTATCAATCACATTTTCTGTCGTTTTATCTTCATGCATATTCTTCATTGCCTCTCTTAATTATTTTCTCCACATGCCAAAACACAATTTTTTTGCTTTTTATAGTTTGCATGGCAAAATTTAATATTGTGTGCTAGGATTTATCCATAGCACAAAACATTATTTTGTTTTATGGATAAATTCTATCACCTATCAAAGGAGGAATCAATATGAATGTTCGAAAAGAAACCACTAATCCGTCCAGCATTCCTAAGAGACTGCTCTCCATAACAGAGGCAACCATGTATCTTGGAGTTGGTCGAAACACCGCTCTGAAATATCTTGAACAAATAGGAGCTAAACGCAATATTGGCAGAAGAGTTCTCTATGATAAACACATTATAGACGAATACTTAAATTCCAAACTTAAGGAGGAAACCTGATGAATACAATTACTAAACTTCCTACTCAGCAGGAACTTGATTTGTGTACTTCTATGTATGACAAGTTCAAATTAAAGCCTCCTGAGCTTTGTTACGACTTAAACGAAAGAGATTTTTCCAGATTGTTTGCGGAAGTCACAAGACCATATCTGCGCTACAATACTTCCATTCTAAAATGGATGTACTATAACGGACGATACTGGGAGACTGACGCAAGCGGTGTCAATGTCCAACGCTGTATGAAAGAATTTTCATTCGAGCTTCTTAAATATGCTACAAATGAAATCGGCATGGCTAATGAGGAATTTCTTGAATATGTAAAAGAGCTTGGCTCAGCATCCAAAAGAAAAACTCTCATAAAGGATGCTACTGATGTTTTCTGCATCAGCAATGATGAATTTGACACTAACCCATTTTTATTTAACTGCCAGAATGGAACCTTTAACTTAAAGACAATGCAGCTTCAACCTTTTAATGCGGATGATAAAATCACTAAGATTTCAAGAGTGATATATAATCCAAACAAAACATCACAGGTTCTCGATACATTCATGAATGATATATTTTGTGATGACAGAAGCCTCATCAACTATGTCTATGAAATCCTTGGATATAGTCTGTCAGGAATCAACAATCAGGAATGTTTCTGGGTTCTGCTGGGCGAAACAACAAGAAATGGGAAATCGACATTACTTAACACATTTTCATATATGCTCGGTGAGCTTGATGGATATGCTGCCAACTGCGACATAAGCACATTAGCCAAAAATAAGAAGCGAAGCGGCTCTTCTCCATCCAGTGACATTGCAAGATTAAAGGGTGCGAGATTTGTGGTAGCAAGTGAACCATCTGCCGACTTTGAACTCGATGAAGCTAAGGTAAAGGCATTTACTGGTAATGACCGCATCACTGCTCGTATGCTTTACTCAAATGATATTGAGTTTCAGCCTACATTTAAGATTTTTATAGGCACCAATCACAGACCAAATGTATCAGATGATTCAATCCTTGACAGCCATCGATTAAAAGTCATTCCATTTAACAGACATTTCTCTCCCGACGAGCAGAAGCGTGGATTAAAAGACCATTTAAAGCATCCTGATATTATTTCAGCATTTTTTAACCAATGCTTACAAGGATGGATGCGTTTCAAAAATAACGGATTGGCAGAACCTTCCGCTGTCATTAATGCAACTGCTGCATACCAGACAACAGGACAGATTCTACAGTTATATTTTGATTCACAGTTGGTAAAAGAAGTCGGTGCTGTTACACCCCTTGCAGCCTTTTATCCATTGTATGTTGCATGGTGTGGTGAAAATGGATTTACACCTATGTCAAGGGAAAAGGTCAATGCTTACATGAGAAGCAGAGGACTCTTTAAAGCTACTGCAACCATTTCAGGCAAAACTGTGCGCAATATTTTAAATGGTTACAGATTGAGAGGTTCAGCAGATATAAAAGCTCAGGTTGTAGGCATAACAGAAGTTCAGATGGTAACTACTCAGACAATAGAAAAAGATATACAGGATTCTGATGAACCTGCATATCCTTTCTACTACAATATATTTATGGTTAATATCCCTTACAGCCAGTAAGGAA
>CAVFAM010000475.1:3644-4666 GCA_963620375.1 Bacteroidaceae bacterium | reverse complement strand
CAGTGATAACACTTGTGTTGTATTATGGAGAAAAGGACTGGGATGGACCGAGGAGCCTGTATGATATGTTGGTAATTCCAGATAGAATTAAGCGCTTTGTGGGAAACTATCCGATAAACATAATACAGATGAAGGACAATGACCTGGTGCTTCATAACCAGTATAATGTGGATTTATTTGAAATAATGTCTATAATATATGATACTGAGAAAACAATGAATCAAAAGATTGAAGAGTTAAGACATTATGAGACTGGCAGACTTATAGATGAAAAAGTAATTGATGTAATAGCAGCGGCAACTAATCTGAAGGTTAATAAGAAGAAAGCAGGTGAACAGAAAGTGTGTACGTTTTGGGATGAGGTAATGGAGTATGGAAAAAATGAAGGAAAAAATGAAGGCGTGATTGAAGGAAAACGTGAAGCACGGTACGAAGCCATACACAACATAATGGAATCACTAAACATGAGCATGGAGCAGGCTATGGATGTCCTTAAGATTCCAGAAAGTGAACGGTCTAAATACACAAGCAAAGCCTAATAAGAAACCGCAAGGGACAGAATTGTCAACAATTTTGACAACTCTGTCCCTTTTTGTCTCCCCTATTTTCCAACTTATAATTGCAATTTGAAAAAAGCACAAGATAGTATAGAATAGATATATTACTATGAAACATAAAACGAGGTGATTGCATGCTGGAAGCAGACCAGGGGCTGGCAAAGTTATTGAAAAATATACGGATAGAAGAAAATATATCTCTGAATGAGCTTTCTCTAGGCTTAATGAGCGTAAGCCAGCTCTCAAAGGTTGAGAGTGGGGAACGTACGATTGATAAGAATGTAAGGGACAGGCTGTTAGAACGGCTTGGCATAGCCAAGGAGCTATATGAGAATCTCCTGGATATATGTGATTATGAGGAATGGGATTATAAGAGAAAAATTTTATCTGCTATTCGGGCAAAAGATACTAAGGGAGCGGCTTGTTTCCTTGCGGAGTATGAGACTAAACTGGATGAAGATGATA
>CAVFAM010000475.1:1856-3634 GCA_963620375.1 Bacteroidaceae bacterium | reverse complement strand
AGTTTATTCTGGTAATGAGAGGCGAAGTCTTGAAGCAGGAAGACGCAGCCCGGGAGGTTCTTGCGGATTGTTATCAAAAAGCACTGCTGCTTACAATACCTGAACCAGAAAAGATATGGAATAAAAAAAGACCACTGTCAGCATTGGAGATTAATCTGCTGTTGGAAGCCCTGTTTTATGGAAATGAAACGGAGCATCTGCATAAATACAGAGTGCTGATGGACTATATAGATAATGGTCACTATGACGAGATTACAAAGGTAAAGATATACCCTAAAATAGTCTATTACTATCTGAAAAAACAGCTTTCATATCTGAAAAGCTGGACTGTGGAGACACAGACAGAAAATCTGAATATATGCAAAAAGGCAGTTGATATGCTGAGAGATGCTGCCCGAGCATATTATTTGGTAGAGTTGCTGGAAATAAAGACAGAAATATTAGGTGAAGAGGGTGTTTCTGAAAAAGAACTGCTGTCTACTATGGTAGAACTGTATGCCGAATATAATGTGCCAGCATATATGCAGGATTGTACATATCTGTATCAGCAGAATTCGGTTTATGCCATGTGTGAAGTTTTGCGAAATAGAAGGGCAATGCTTGGACTGACACAGGAACAGCTCTGCGATGGAATCTGTTCTGTAAAGTCTCTTAGAAGGGCTGAAAAAGGACAGACAGATATGCAGATGGAATCGATTAGGAAAATACTAAACAGGCTGGGACTGTCTGGGCAGATGCAGTGGGGAAAACTTATCACAAACGACCGTGACGTTATTAAAGATGCAGAAAAATTGATTGATTATATGAACAATCGTGAATTCTCAATGGCATATGAACAATTAGAAAAACTGAAATTGAAAGTTTCTTCTGATATTCCACAGAATAAGCAATTTTTTATGGAAAGACAGGCAATATTAGATTTGGAACAGGGAAAGATAGATTTGGAGGAATTTGTTAAAAGAGAAAAGCAAGCCTTGTGGTATACATTACCTGTGGAGAATCTTTTGGAACAAAAGAATATTTATCTTACAGAAAGAGAGATGACTTGTATTCGCAATAGTTGGAGAGGAATGAAGGAAGAGGAAAAAAGAAAATCAATTAATTTTTTGATGGAATTTTGTTTCAATGTACGAGTTCGTGACAGAAGGTGCCGTGGATGCACTTGGAAATATGGGAGAACATGAATGGGCTGTGAGAATTGATAAAAAGGCAATTAAGGCTAGTTTGTCATGTAGAAGAATGTGGGGGATTCATTATAAATTGTACGATATATGGTGGAATGAAAATGAAATCATGAAAAATGATAGTAAAAAAACTTGTAAAGCCGAGATGCTAAATACATTAACCAGTTGTATTATTCTTAGCTATTATGTAAAGTGTTATTTTCATGAAGATTTTTACAGAAAAAAATTAGAATAAAATATTATTTTTTATCGTTAGAAGTTATTGGAACATCACTATATGGAGTAATAAAGTCACAATGATGTAAAAGCGAAGTATGTGTTATATGAAAAATAGGTGCTTTAGCCCGAAAAAGGCAAATAAGTGATAGTGTAATAAATGCTTTGTAAATTAATTTTTTCATTTGTAATTACCTCCCTACATTCTGGTTTCATAGTTACACACATTGATGTTGTATTTCAAGGGACAGAACTGTCAATGAAAAATTTGACAATTCTGTCCCTTGTATAAACAAATGGGATATATTAGACTTAATATCAAGTAAAATACGTGTTTTATTTAAAGGTACTATTAATTACGCAAACAAAAGAAAATGG
>CAVFAM010000475.1:0-1721 GCA_963620375.1 Bacteroidaceae bacterium | reverse complement strand
AAGAAATTTAAAAAAGTTTTATCAGCGGTATTGGTAGCGGCTTTTATGCTGTGTTGTGCAAATCAGGGAACGATTTTTGCAGCAGTCAATGGAACTGTTACAGGAACACTCAATGAGAAAAGTGTATCTGGAAAATTGACATGCAATGAGGTAGCCCATCGTTTGACGATTAAATTGATTTATGATGCTAGAAGCACACTGACTGGGGAGGCAGTAACTCGTACTACTGCAAATGATGCATTTGGTAATAATACGCAGGTGTCTCAGACTGCTTATGCAGGAACACATGAGGCGATGTCATACTTGAGGACAATAGGTTCGGTTGACAATTCAAAAAAATGTGATTTCTATATTTCGAGTTATGGAACAACTACAAGAGAATACTGGTAAAATGTATGGAGGAATGCGGAGTGTGAAAACCACTCCGCTGGTTTTGGTATATGAAAAAGAAAATAATCACAATAGTATTAATCGGCTCATTTTTCTTATGTGGATGTGGAAGCACAATAGATGAGACTGACAATAGTGAGACAAAGATAAATTTGAACATTAAATGTGAAGATTTAGCTTCCGTGGATGATAAAGATGCAGAAGCCTGGATGGGCACAGCCAGTAACGTATGTTCCATAGAGGATGGGGCTTATATTGCGCAAGGAATGGACACAGGAACTTTCTTATATTACTACGATTATGATGCTAAAAAATATACAAAGGTATGTAATAAACCTGAGTGTTCACACAGTGATGAGACCTGTAACGCTTTTCTGCCAAGCGTGATGGTGGGGGATGGTGAGCTTTATGACACATCACTTATTCAGAAATATGATAATGCAATATACATAGGTGGACTGGATGATAAAAAAGCATGTATATACAAGGTAGCATGTGATGGTTCAGAGAGAGGAAAGGTAATGGACCTATTTGATGCAGAGGTAGGCGTAAGCAAGGACGGAGGGGATACTTATGCGGAATATAATTCATTTAAGTTTTGCATACACAGGGGCTATGTATATTATAGTATAAAAAATGGGCAGAATTCTTCTCTTTTCAGGAAAAAGCTTGATGGCAGTTCCAAATCAGAGGAAACAATAGTCAGCATAGATGAGCAGAATAATGTATACAGATTAGAGCCATATGGCAGATATGTATTTTTCCAGAAGGGAAAATATAATGAGGATTACAGTGATATAACAAGTACCTTATATGCCTATGATACCGAGAAAAATGAGGTTGTTGATGTGAAGGATGACATCATCAATGTCTATGTAATCAGAGATGATAAGCTGTATTATGAGGTAGTAGGTGAGGGAATATATGAGTATTCGCTTAAAGATGGAACTGAAAATTTGGTGGTGAGTACAGAGGACGCCTGCTACAATATATATATAACTGCGGATAAATACATCACTATGAGCCTGGAGGGGCTGCGTGTATATGATGAAAACGGAAATGAAATTTATCATATAGCACAGGATGAGTGCAGTGATTTAAAGTATGTAAGCGATAGCCGGTTGATTACAGACGTAATTAATGAGGATGGGCGGATGGAGTATACATTTGTCAATAATGTACAGGATGACCCTGACCAGTGGGATAGTAATACCTTTGTGTTTGAATAAACTATTATATATTACTTGTTAAATATGCTTTGAAGTGATAAACTCACTTCAAAGCATTTTTCATGCCAAAGTATGCAAGAAAAGCTGCCAGTGGCAGGTTTT
>CAVFAM010000474.1:0-4817 GCA_963620375.1 Bacteroidaceae bacterium | reverse complement strand
TGATATAAAAATACAATTCCAACATTTCTAGTCAACATATTTTTTCAGTTTTTCTCTTTTCCGAAAATCCAGTGGATGCAGGGTGTTTTTATCAACCAGTTTCCATCCGGCATTTTACTTTTTCTTCCTTATTATATGTAACCAATAGAACATGCCCTTTTGTTTCATATCACTAGTTCCTAACATGCCCTATAAAAAATGTACCCTTAAACAACTCAAGGCGATTACACTTTTACATGCAACCGCCTTGTATATGAAAAGGAAAAGCAAATGGAACACCTTGTCTAAACTGACTTTCTGATTCTCTTTTTGAGGATGTCACAGATTCCCTGCGCTGCCTCCATATTATCATTCATCTGTCCATCATTTGGAAAGTCCACCTGTGCTATCGTCCTGTAATCACCATTTGCAAGCACGATGTCAAATATGCATCTGTTAGGACTTATCATTTTAGGTACGATTCTGAATCCACCTCTTGCCATATCTACCACCCCTTTCTGATGTCATCACTCACAAACTCAAGCTTTGTCTCTTCATCTTTTGTGAAGTTTACTGCTTCAACAAGATTTGCAAAGCTTTCAGCTGACTGCTCAAACATTTCTTTTATGATTTCTTCACTGATTCCTTCCGTACTCACCCACATATCTATTGACAGTGCCTTTATGGGTGTACCATCTTCCTCTGTAATATCTATCTCCTGTCTTAATCTGAATTTTTTCATAGTGTCATGCCTCCTTATTGTACTCTTTCACTCTGCTGTAATACTGCTGGTATGCCTGTTTGACCTTTTCCATAAGCCAGACATTATCAGCCTCATCTGCTCCACTGATAATTTTTGCACTAGCTACAATGTCTCTGTCACCTATGGTCTTTAGCACGCCAAACTCCCTTGCTCCCTGTGTGCCTCTTAAGTTGACCAGCATAAAATCTTCTTCTCCGAATCTGTTCATGATGTATTCCTCCTGCTTTCCTTGTGATTTAAAAAAATTGAAGTGTTCCAACCCACACAACTTGAAAATACAATTCATATGCAAGTTGTATCTTCCTGCGTAACTTATGATTCTGTCCGTGCTCTGCATATGGTGAACACCATATATCAAGCACTACTTTCCTGCTTTCCTTATGTATAAGGCTCCATCTCTGCATTTCATATGTCTTTGTACTGCGCTGAACCCATTTAAAATTCATGTCACTTCCATTTCTCCCTTCAAAATTTTTTTAAAAATCTATTTTTTAATCAAAACATGTCTTCATGCAGGACACCATAAAAAAACCACTCAGTTATCCAAAATAACTGAGTGGGATTCCATTTCTTATTTTATACATTTTGTGAGTGCACTTACAAAAAATGTCTCTCTCTTCTCATTCCATGTTATCAGCTTCTGTTTCCTTATCATCCAGTTCAGACTTTACTATCCGGACAATATATGTAATGAAGTTTCTTATCTGTCTGTTAATATAAATCACACAGCACATACAAATCAAAATCAGTGTGATCACAACCAAAACTGTGAATGCATCCATAAACCCTCACCTCTAAAAATATGCCCCGGCTTTTATGCCGGGGTCTGTCTTACTCTCTTACCATTTTTTATCAAAAAGTTTTTTCTCTTCCTTTACTGGCGCTGCCGTTTCATTTTCTGGTTTTGCTGTAACTGGCTTTGCTGGCTCTGTTTTTACTGGTTCATTTTTTGTAGGCTCTTCCTTTTTTTCTGTCACTGGAATCTGCACTTTCTTTTCAGGCTCTGTACCAGCCAGCACGATTTTTTCTCCGTCGAGCTTTGCCCCACCGGAAACAATACCGATTTTCAAATATGCCTTCATGTCATTCTCTGAAATCTTAGCCTGCTCAAACTTACTGCTGATACAGTCATAAACCACCTTACCAGATTCTTCATGACTTCCAATGCAGACATACAGATTATTGACCATACTCTCTTCTTCCATGGATTTCCAAGAACCAATATGACTGTGTACCATCATGTTTGTTGTAAAAAATCCTTCCTTGTCAAGCAAAAGCTCGTCATTATCTCCAATCTTAAGACCACAAACCTTCTGCCTGCCAGCCTTGATCATATCCTTAAGCTGTTTAGAAGTATATTCCATGACTTCTTTTCCGCTCCAAAGCTCCCAGCCTAACTCTCTGTTTCCAAGTACTAATTTGTTTACTACGATATTCATTTTACACATTTTTACTACCTCGTTTTCTTTCCGTGCCCCTGCGCACTATACATTTTTTTTGAGATTTTTTATTTCTATCTCCCTTTCACAATACAATCATAACGCTGTGGTCATGGGGTACAAGACGTGATGATGCACGAAGATGTAACCTTATAACACTGCTGTGATTAGGGATGTTGTAGCATGAATCTGTTCTATTTTGATAAACCTCCCTGCTTTTTTTATCACAAGTCACTTTCCCAAAAATCACTCCCACTAATTTATCTCATAAACCACACATTTTAAAATACTGTAGGAAATCATCTAACGTACCCTTGCAAGCCACAATTTTCGATCAACTAGTCCTATCTATTTTTAACCCCTATGTAACCTTGATTTTCCCATGTAATCAAACACTTATAAACTCAAAAAAATTTTGACACCCCTAGCCAATCAACTATCCTCATGCACTCTGCTTTTTCCATTACGAAACACTTAAAAATTAAAATGACATGGATCCTATGTAGTTCCTGCACCGGAATCGCATATAAAAATCCATGTCACATTTATTTTATTTCCTATAACAATATACTTTCTCCAGACTTCTTTTTCTCTTCCAGCTTTTTCTTCCATCTCCACAAGGTTGATTTACTGATTTCAAAGTAATCCATCAATTCTTTATCTGACAATCCAAACATTATCTGTAGCTCCAGCTCCACCAAATTAAACCTTTTCTTTTTGGCAATTGGCATTCCAGACATGACCTTTGCCATCTGTACATTCCTTGCATTGCCATGACACATCTTATTAAGCATTTTATTTAATCTTTCATTTTCCTCACGCAGACTTCTTCTTTCCTCATCCAGCTCACGTACTTCCCGGAATGCTTCTACAAATAAATATGAAAACAGGTAAACCAGCCCATTCATGCTTACCCCAAGCTCCGTGCAGAATTTTACTGCATCCACGTTACCGCTGATATTGTGCTTTTTCTGTACCTCTTTTAACATGATTATTATATTATCCACAGACCACATAACTTTGACCTCACTCCTTATAAACCCAGCCTACTGACATTTCATTTGTTCCTGCTTTTTCACAATGAAACATTACTCCTGCATATCCTCTCTGTTTCAAGATATCCCATCCGACCTCTGTTGCCCTCTGACATGCGTACAGTGTTTCATATTCTCCCAGATATAGTTGCTTTCCTTCCGGTACGTGCTGATATAATTTATACATCTTGCTTTCCTCCTAAAAAAATTTATATTTCTAATCAAATCAAGTACCAAAACAAGTACAAACTTCCATATTTAAGTAACATCAATAATCCCAATATGTATAATATCTACCTCACCTTGTTACAAATCTGCTTCATAATGTTATAGCTGGTTTCAAATTGAAGTGCTTTTTTGAAATCCACTTTTCCTTGATCCATAATTACTATGATTCCTTTACACTGTTACGCAAATAAACCACTTCACATGAAAACAAACCATAGCCAATATGACTTATCGCCAACCGCTCAATGACACATATTTTTCCTATATGTGATTACAAATTTCATTTTGACGAGGATTTTTGAAATCCCAATTTCTATCTATCTGGTTTTTAGGTAACATCAAACTCAAATTAAACTCTATCCATTTTTCCCACACTGTGGCACCCTTATTTCCCCTTGTAAACCATCCATTTTTCTATAAGCCACCTTTTATCCCATCTACAGTCAGAATCTCTCTGGTCACTGTTGCAAGTGCACTGCCAAAAGTCGCATTCTAAACTGCATACTGTAGCTTATTTTTCCTTATAAGATAACTATAAACCTTGTCCTTGTAGCCTATTTATTCCCATAGCCATAATATCTGTTTTCATATTGTCAAACCAAATCTTATACTGCAAATATCTAAAAAAAATGGCATTATGGCAATCTATGATGTTGCTCTTTCTAAAAATGTGCAAAAAAATAAACCCTATTGGGTTTGACCTAAACTTGTTGTCGTATCTGCATAGGCAGGTATTGGATTAGATATAAACAGTGCTGTGAAAATAAACAGTATTGTGAATAACAAACCTACTAGGAAATATACTTTTCTTATACTGTTTGCTGATTGCTTTTCCATGTTGCTCCTCCTTAATTTGATGAATTTAAAATTTTTATTTATATTTAGGGGAGGGCATAAGAAAAGGACATCCACTGGGGTGTGGGTGTCCTTCTTAGTTTTATTGTTGAACTTTGTTGTAAGCTGTTTCTGCTATCTCCTTTGTATATCCTAAATTGTCCATGATAATTTTAATAGCTTGCTCAAGTGTAAATTTTTTACCTTTTGACTGCTGCCTGCTTAAGAATGTTACTGCTGTATTTACCTCTGTTGCCTTCTCTGCTTCATTTACTCTTGCTTGGGTTCTTGTTTCATAATCAATCATGTCTTGTACTCCTTTCTTCACTTTAGTTAAATTAACTTTTTCAAGGCTTTCTATTTGATTTACAACATTACTTGTATTATAAAATAAGTCAAATACTAATCTTTCTGTTTCATTGTCAGAATAAGCTTTAAGTTTATTTAATTCTACAAGCACTACTTCCATCAAATCTGATGGTTTCTCTGCTGGTGCAACTCGGTTTGTTACATCACTATAAAATCTCCTCATACCATATC
>CAVFAM010000473.1:0-5621 GCA_963620375.1 Bacteroidaceae bacterium | reverse complement strand
CAACTTCCTGTGAATCCTCAGCTTCATTAAGTTGCTCTTTTAATAAGGAAATATTAGATTCAATCTCTGTTCTTGTCTTTTGATACTCTTCTTTGGTAATTTCGTTATCCATACGCATTTCCAAAAGAGTATCAAGTCTTAATTTAAACCTGGATATCTTATCTTCTAATGTAGCTATTCTTCCACGCTCATTTCCTGCACCATTATCAGGGCGGTAATTGTCTTGTACCATTTTAACAGCTAACTCTACAGCCTCCCTACGGTCAGTCCATAATTCTTCCAAAATGCTTTTAGCCATAAATTCGAGTTTCCAATCGCCAATCATACGGATATTGCAATATCCTTCTGTAGATAATCCAGCTTTTAATCTTGTTGAATATGCTCCATTATTTATCTGATTATAGCATTGATAGCCAAACACAACTTCATTCGTTAATTTATTGGTTCTCCACTTATTCTTTCTAAAGGAGCTTCCGCAACTACATCTAAGCTTACGATTCCATACATCATTAGATTTGGGTTTTCCTATTGATTTTGCACCTTTCGTATCAGATTGTACAGCTTTAGTTTTCTCTGCAAGTATTTCCTGTACTTTTTGCCACTTTTCTTCTGACACGATTGGTTCCCAGTCACCTTTAACATAAATATAAGATTCTCTATCAAGATTCTTTACTCTTGAATGTTCCAAATAATCATCAGTATAGCTTTTGTTGTAACCCTTATAACCAGCATAAGTCATATTATGAAGTATGCGTCCTATTTTAGATGCCGACCATTTTACTTTACCAGTAGCATCTTTTCTTTGGAGATTAGTTAATGCCTTGCTGATTTTAAGATAACCATCTCCTGCAATACACATATCGTATATCATGCGTACAGTCTCTGCTTGTTCTGGATTTATAACATAGGTATTCTCTACTGGATTCCATTTTCCATCAGCATCAATGTTTCTTTGCAAGTCATAGCCAAGTATATTCCCATTGCCATATAATACACCGTTATCCCTGCTTATTTTCTGTCCTGCTCGTACTCGCTCTGAATCTTTTCTTGATTCTTCCTGAGCCATTGCAGCCATTATGGTAAGCCTGAGTTCACCATCACCACTAAAAGTCCATATATTATCTTCAACAAAATATACTTCGATACCCATTTTCTTTAATTTTCTTGTATATTCCAATGTATCAACAGTATTTCTTGCAAATCGACATACCTCTCTGGTAACAATAAGGTCAAAATTACCTTTTTCTGCATCTTTAATCATTTGCATAAAGGACGGTCTTTTCTTTGCCTGCGTACCAGTTATACCACGGTCAATATACTTGTCTACCAGCGTCCACTCTTTATGTCGCTCTAACTGGTCATCATACCATTGCATCTGATTTTCAAGGGCAGATAACTGTGCTTCGTGTTCTGTAGAAACTCTTCCATAAAATACTATTCGTCTTGGTGTTAATTCAAACATATATACTCCTTTCACTGTAGCCTTAATCGCTGTATTGATTTATATAATGATTGTTTTTCATTATCTGATTATATGTAGCTTCATTAATAAATTGTTTCTCATATAGAATTTCAATTAATTTCAGAGCCATGTTCCGATTATCAAACTTTCTATTTTTCCAACTCCAAAACCAATGCTGTTCTTTGGATTTAAAATATATAATGCCATCTGCCTCTAAATAAATAATATTCATAACTGGCAGGTACAAATAAGAATACTTAACATCGGTCTCAACAGTTTGATTTCCTTCAGCCATAGGTTATTACACCTCTCTTTCTTTAATTTTATAAATTGTACAGTTTTCAATATCACCATCTGACAATTATGGTCTTGCCTAAAGATGGAGCTATTCTTTCAGATTTGCCAATTTAATAAATTTTCTTGTCATTTCCTTAACTGTTTTGCTTTCAACTACCTTGTAAAATCTTAAAATATCATTTTTTGATTTTTTCAATGTATCCGGTATCGCTTTTACCATACAATGGTATTTAACATTAGTCGCATACGCTTTTTTAAGACCATTAAATACAGCCTTTTCATATTCTTCAATAGTTCCTTTTGCTATGGATACTGGCTGTTTTCTTGTATCATTTACCATGTGAAATGTGACTCCTGCCTTATATCTGCCATCACTACATTGATGCGGTACTGGGAACTCATGATATGCTCTTTTATCAGGCACAGCATAGCAATCCGTAACCATGTTATAGAGACCTTTAATTTCCTGAATCTGGTATTTATGAGCATCATCCTTACATATTCCAACAGGCATTATTCCATACTCCTGAAACCATTCTTTTATATTCTCTGTATATAAATGCAGCCTGTCCTCCAACGAATTTGCTGTAAACTCAGCCATTGCTGGAATTAACTTCATAACATCAGAGAAACCTCCAAATTTAATTTTTATCGCATTTGAGGAATAATAATCACCTTTCCTCCAGAAAGCTTCTATATCATCTATCAAGGTCTTTAGAATCAGATTCATGGTCTTATTAGATGCCAGCCCACCTACTTCACATTTTGGTACTAACTGCTTTATTACAGACAAATGATTTTGTCTTTCAACTCGTACTATATTATCCACTTCCCTATGAATGTCTGGTGTGATGGTGATTCCTTTATTGATAAGGTCAGCCAGTTTAATGTATACATTGTATGTATATGAATCGTTCCCAAATCTGATTGATTCACAGGCATTGGAATTAGCTGGCTTAAATGCTATCCTTCTACACCGCTTTTTTGCGGCATTAACATAAAGTGATTTATCCAATAAACTAATAAAAATCTCTGGATGCTCTACACTTACATCAAAACCACAATCAAACCTTTCCCATCTCCAGCTACCGAAATCAGCATTTCTATCATCCAGCTTTAATTTTTTAAGCAACTTTGATGTTTCTCTTATCAGCTTCTTCACATTTGATACAGTATATGGCATTAATCCATACTCGCTGACAGCTATAGCTCTAGCCATATTAACCTTTAAATGCATCCAGTATCTTTTTCCTGCTTTGTTTATAACCTCTTCTATCCAGAACTTTGATATTCCTTTATGAAAGAACTGGCTACATGAATGTGCTTCATCAGGAAATGACTTTTGGAATATCATTTCTATCGCTTTTACCTCCCTGTATGAAATCTGCTTTTTTGCCTGTCCTGTGTGCAATCCAAATATTACCTTGTTCATATATCATCATCTCCTGTCCTTATCTGCTTGATTTATCATGTCCCTATTACTTTCTATTTTTCTGTCCTTATTGAGCTGACATTAGACAATTTTTTCTCCCCTATTGTCCGTCCCTATTGAGTTAAAACCAGCACTGTCTCTATCTTCTCAAATGTCTTATATTTACTGGCTTTGACGGCATCTTTTATTTTTGCTCTTAAGCATATAATTATTAACCATACCTATTAATCAGGGTATTATATAAAGATAGAAATAAGATTAAGTGTTATAAAACACTGATATAGGGAGCATATCATTACATACACTCCCTATAAGAATTACTACATCATGTACCTTTAAATCCTGAATTATATTATCATCCAGTTCATTACTCATGTATGCTTCCAAATCTTCTGTCAGTCCAACGCACTTATCTCTTAATTTCTCAACATCACTTTTAAAGTTCTTTGTTCTTTTAATTTCTTTTATGATTTTAGTCCTCCTGCTCTGTTAATCTGTTAATTGCTTCAATTACCTTTGTCCTCATATCTTCCGATAAAGGCTTTCTAAGTAATGTTGACAAGTATCCTTCTGAAATACCCATTGCATCTGCTACCTCGTATCTGAAAAGACGATGTTTCTTAATAAGCTTTTTTATATCTTCGTTTGTCATTGCCTTACTCCTTACATAACTTAATTTGTGGAAGAATTCTTCTTTACAATGACTACTATACCGCTATATAATATTGTTCTCATTAATATTCTTTATATTTAGTCAAAAGAATGTTTTTTGTATTTTGAACCACTTTTAAGAACGTACAAAAGGAGACAATATGGATAATAAGAAAAGAAAGCCAAAACAGCAGATGTACTGTGAAAAGAAGCCGAACAACTTTATGAAACTTCGATATCGCCAAGGAGATAATCCGCAGAATTATCCATCTATGTCTATTGATGAATTTTCTGATACAGTGCTAGATGGCTTAAGCAAAGGTATTATTGGAAAGCTGGAATCTAACGATTATGACCCCAAAAATCCACCCTGTAAAGCAAGTACACTTCGTCTATATCACGATAACTGTGGATGCTCATTTGATTATTTAATGGGTGAAACCAAATACAAGTCACCTGAATTAAAGGAAATCGGCAAAGACCCTGCTCTAAGCAAATTAGATGAATCATTCTGGAATAATCTGAAATCAACCCTCACAGATGGCTTTGGCAGTGAAGCAATCATGCTGAATGCACTGTTTCACAATCCAGATGCACTCCAGATTTTATTAGAGCAAATGTTCAAATCCTTACTGCGAATGAATAACATCAAGAAATCCTTCAAGGGTAAAGCATTAAAAGAATCTCTGGATTACAACATAGCATTAGAAGAATTTTCATTAAACAAGGTAATAGATTCATTTTTAGAAGAGCAAATACTTCCATTGTTAGAATCCGAGTTTTATGTATATGAAAACGAAACCAAGCCTATGCTTGATTCTGCAACCGATGAGATATGGAATGATTTCATGAACTACTGCAAAGAAAATCACGAATATGATTTCACGCATAAAAATAGGGACAATCACTAATGACTGTCCCCATACCTTATGCTATTGCCAGTTTTCTTATCTTCGATAGTGTCTTTTGATTTACCATCATGCAGGCTGTAATCACATCTGCCAGTGTATATGACTTCTTATGTGAGAGAGCTTCTGGAATGATTCGTTCCACATCCTCTCTCATCATAAGGGCTTCTTTCCCGATAGTATCTGTATATCTTAAAATTACCTCCTGCTCCAAATCCTGAATAAAAGAATTACGGATTAAGAGACCTACCGCAACATCATCTGGAATAACCTGTATTTCTTTTGGATGTTCCTGTACACAGTCATCATATAAAGATGCAACCAACACCTGATACATACTGCATAGCATTTCAAGTGTCCTCTTCGATACTCCACATCCACACTCTGCTCTTGATATGGTTCTTTGTGCAATTCCTAACTGATTAGCAACAAATGACTGCGACCAGCCTTTACTGATGCGAATACGCTTAAGATTATCAGCAACCAATGAATTAATGTTATCCATGACAACCTCCTTCTGTAGACAGCGATATAGAAATGTCAGTCATTCCATAACCACTGCAACAATTATGATTATTAATGTATGTTCTAATATTTAATATACTGGTGCAGGAAGTGAAATTGCTAAAGTGTAACATAAATAAGCATTTTCTCTGATACACCAGTATAAATACAAAATGATGACCACCTGCTTTCCCAGAGAAAATACAATGTATAGTCCTGAGAACAGTGTAGACAATTTAAAGCTTCAACAGGTCTTTTTCTCTAAAACTCACGAAATCACCGCATCCAATAACGATAAAGTCAGCTAATGGTATTCCAAGCAGTTCTCCAGCATCCCTGATTCTCCTGAACACATTAAAATCATCTC
>CAVFAM010000472.1:3258-6889 GCA_963620375.1 Bacteroidaceae bacterium | reverse complement strand
GAGATGATTTTAATGTGTTCAGGAGAATCAGGGATGCTGGAGAACTGCTTGGAATCCCATTAGCTGATTTTATTGTAATTGGATGTGGTGATTTCGTGAGCTTTAGGGAAAAAGACCTGTTGAAGCTCTAAATTGTCTATATGTGTCCAAGGGAAATATGCGTAACTCATTAAAGGACATCAGTAGGTTAAATTAATAAAAATATGCCGATTCTTTCTTGAAAATGTTACATGGCATAACAAAATTAAGGAAGATATCGGTATATTTTATTATATAAGCAGTGTTATATGATAGACAAAATAATTTTGAATTTCTATATCAATGTCTACAGGAGGAGATATGTATTATGGACGATAAATTAAAAAAAACAATAGGTAATCAATTGTGGGAATGTAGAGTTAAAAAAGGCTGGACACAGGCTTTTGTTTCCAGACAATTAGGAATATCAATCAGAACTATTTCAAGAGTAGAAAATGGTTCAGGAATATCTAAAACATTATTACAGAAGATGTACAGCTTGTATCGTGTCTCTGCTAATGAATTGTATAAGCAGGATGAGATAATCATTAAAAACAGAGTTTCAGCTCAAATAGATGTTGTTCCAGAAGATGTTGCAATAAGGCTGTTATGCCAAAGTTCTTTTGTAGAAGATATTCAGAGAGAATCCATTTTAAGATTTAATGACATAATACAAAAAGAATGCCTGATGTACAGAGAACAGATAGAGGAATTACTACCAGATTTAATTGGTAATAAGCAGAATTACTCATTATCAGATTTAGTGTACTGTTGCATGATGGTTAATCAGAAGACATTAGATAAGGCAGCTCAAATAATCATTTAGGATATATGTGCATGTGCAAAAGTATGAACAATAGAAAAGTCTATATTTTGATTTTGAAAATACATGCATAACATTCACATGATGCACATAAATAATTCTTGTGAATCTAAAACAAAGAGGTTATACTATAAGAGCAACAAGGTCTCTACTATGTTAAAGGGCAATATGGTTTATCGTCTTTAGGGCAAAAAACTGTATCGCCAACAATAAAATAAAAAGTATCAGAGACCATAAGATGAGTCCAAGTTTTCCTCATCTTACGGTCTCTTTTATTTTTATTTCATAGTAGCCGAAAGCCTTGTAGAATCAATGTTTTATGAATTATGAGAAAGAATTTAAGCAAGAGCAGCATATATTGCTTTTGATTGTTCAAGGGCAGTCACCTTTATCTTTAAGAGGATAGAAGAGTTTGCCCCTGAGAGAATAAAGGGGAGTGCCCTTGGACATAGTGATATTTTTAATACTCATTTTTGGGAAAATATAAAAAGCCAGAAAAGCCCATAAATGCTGGGATTGCTTAGAATTATACAAAAATATTTAATATTTGAATTTGGGGATTTTATCGTTTTTGGGATAAATCTGGGAGAAATTTGGGAAGTTTTTGGGAAAATCATAGTTTATAACACAAATACTTACAGGAGGTTACTTAAAGTGCGAAAAAGAAATTTTAAAGGAAGGTGTACAAAGCGTTATGTACCAAAGTGTATGGATATATGCCGTACATATGATGCATTACAGGAAGCATACGCTGATGTATTGTCACAATCGGATGATGTTGAAGAATTTAGATGTAATGTGTATTTAGAAGGATTAGCAGAAGGAGATTATACAACGGATTTTGTTTGTACGAAAACTGACGGAACAATCATGGTCAGGGAATGTGTTTATCGAAGCAGGTTAATCAAGCCAATGCATTATAAGCTGCTGGAAGCATCAAGAAATTATTGGAGACACAGAGGCATTACAGATTGGGGGATTGTGATAAATGACAAAAAATGAATTATTGTATCGTGATGATAAGGTTATTAGAATCCTACAGATAAATGACAATCAGCTATTGGTAATTGACTGCATCAGAATGACTATGCCTGTCTGGAAGCCATTAAAAGAATTTGATGGATATGAGTCAATGAATGAGCAGAGGCTGCATCTGCAATATGGATTTGAATGTGAGGATGATGAGGTTATAGAAGCATACCGCAGGCAGATTATGTATAAAAGGTACACAATGATTGCCGGAGTTATTGCATTCATAGGAGATATAAAACAGCGTAATGCAGCTATACAGAATGCATCAGATGAATATGGCATATCAAAGCAGAGCATAAGAAAATATCTGTGTAAATACCTTGTGTTTCAGAATATGCAGGTGCTTCTGCCAAAGAAGAGCGAGAAGCAAAGAGAACTAACGCAGGATGAAAAGAATATGCGGTGGTCATTAAATAAATTCTTCTACAACTATAAGAAGAATAGCCTCAAGACAGCATATACCATGATGCTTAAAGAAAAATACTGTGATGCCTCTGGAGTGCTCGTTAAAGAATATCCGTCTTTTTATCAGTATCGGTATTTTTACAGAAAGACAAGAAAAATGCAGAACTACTATATTTCAAGAAATGGACTTACGAACTATCAGAGAAACAACAGACCTTGTACTGGTGACAGAGTACAGCAGTATGCTCCATATATCGGAACTGGAATGGTTGATGCCACGATTTGCGATATATACCTTGTAAATGAATCGGGAGAGCTAGTTGGCAGACCAATTCTTACAGCGTGTATTGATGCTTATTCAGGGTTGTGTTGTGGATACTCATTAGGCTGGGAAGGCGGTATATACAGTTTAAGAGATATGTGCCTGAATATTGTCACAGATAAAAGAGAATACTGTAAATCTTTTGGGATTGAGATAGCAGAGGAAGAATGGGATTCAAAAGAAATGCCATTAAAGATTGTATCTGACCAGGGAGCAGAATACGTTGGATATACATTTGAGCAGTTGGCAGAGCTTGGAATTACAATAGTAAATCTTCCAGCGTACCGCCCAGAATTAAAAGGCTCGGTAGAGAAATTCTTTGATACAGTACAGTCATTTTATAAGAAACACCTTAAGGGAAAAGGTGTGATAGAACCTGATTATCAGGAAAGAGGTGCACATGATTACAGGAAGGATGCATGTCTTACAATGGAAATGTTTTCAGAGGTTATAGTCCGCTGTATTCTGCATTACAATACAAAACATGTGCTGGAAAATTATCCATTCACGGAGGAGATGCTTGATGCTGGGGTAAAACCATATGCAAACAGTATATGGAATTATGGTAAAAAGCTGATAGCTGGTACCACGATTGCAGTTACTAAAGAAAAGCTTATCCTGTGTCTGCTGCCAAGAACAGAAGCTAAATTTACAAGATTTGGGCTTGTGGTAAATAAGATGAGATATCACAATCCAGCATATACAGAAAAATATCTTACTGGAGGCAAGGCTGTTGCAGCTTATGATACGGAATCTGTTTCATATGTATGGCTTATAGAAAAAGGTGAGTTTATAAGATTTGAGCTGGTTGATTCACGATATATGGACAGAGATTTGGCATCAGTAATTGGCTTAAGAAAACAGCATAAGAGCCTGATACAGTCAGAACAACAGGCAAGTCTACAGGCAGATATAGAACTGGCTGACCATATTCAGGTGATAGCGGACAGGTGCAGTAAAAATACTGATACACAGACTAAGCAGATTGGTGAAACACGAAAGAAAGAGAAGAAAAAGAAACATACAATGCA
>CAVFAM010000472.1:0-3248 GCA_963620375.1 Bacteroidaceae bacterium | reverse complement strand
GCAGGGAGGTAGGCTTACATGAATAATTATAATTTAACAGAAATGTTACCGTCATTATTGTCTGGAGATACATTGATTGAGAGGTTGAAAGACATTCCAGAATATGATGAGAATATCAGAAATGAAGATACAGCAACACGACTTATGCAGTCAGCCGATATTTATAAGATTTACTATCCGTCTGTGATGTCGGTAGAGATTTATAATAAGCTTTATCTTGCAACTGCTATGTCTTTAAGAAAAAAGGGGACAAAGCTGGCGGTAATGCAGAAAAATGTTAATTTTAAAGCTATGAAAAACCATGCAGAGTATAGAGGTATCATAGGTGGTTCGGATTCATTTACAATAGTTGGAACATCTGGAATCGGAAAATCCTCTGCCATACAAAGAGCAGTAGAGCTTATTATGTCAAATGGAGTACTGGAATATGCAGACAGCAAGATTATTCCATGCATTCAGGTACAGTGTCCGTTTGATGCATCACCAAAAGGAATGCTGTTGTCTATTTTGAAGGCTGTTGATGATGCCATTGAAACAGAATACTATAAAAAGTCATTAAGACCGGGAGTGACAACGGATATTCTTATTGGCACAGTAAGTCAGGTATGTATCAATCATGTGGGACTGCTCATCATAGACGAAATTCAACATGTGTATGGTCATAAAAATGGAGTAACATTAGTAAGCATGATTACCCAGCTTATAAATACTTCGGGAATATCAATCTGTATGGTTGGAACAGAAGAAAGCATTGCATTTTTTGAAAAAGCTCCACAGCTTGCACGCAGGGCATTGGGATTAAAATATGGTGTAATGCCATATGATGATTATTTCAAAGATTTTTGCAGACTGGTGTTTTCCTACCAGTACACGAAAAAGAAAACAGAATTGACAGAGCTGCTAATACAATGGCTGTATGAACATAGTGGCGGTGTTATATCTGTAGTCGTTGCAATAATCCATGAGGCAAATGAGCTTGCTATATTTCAGGGAGAGGAGCATATATCATTAGAAATACTAACGGAAGCATATGATAAGAGAATAACCATGCTTCACAGTTTTATTGCTTCTGACATTGGTACTGATAAGAGAGTATGTAGACCACACAAAAAAGATATTCCTGTCTCAGATGTCTCAGATGTCTCAGATGTACAGGAATATACTGCAATTCCAGACATTATAAAAAATGCAAAGAATAAAAGCGTTGATATTATTGAGTATCTAAAAGACTATATCCATGTGGAGGAGGTTGTAGCTGAATGATAGGATTTATGCCACAAATTTATCCAGATGAACTGGTCTATAGTATGCTTGCAAGATATTATGTGCATTCAGGATATTCTGCATATATAGATGCCGCGGATGATTTGTTCAGCAATAAGAGAACAAGACCAGTTCAGGAATTTATAAATGCTATGAGTGTGGAAGCTAAGCAGATGATTTTAAAACAACATACAATAGAATACCTGATTGAAAATCATACAATGTTTCCAGTATATGGCAGGTTTTTATCTAAAGAGCGAAAGAATAATGCGTTTCAATCACTGGTCAATTGCGATGGAAAATACATGAATATGTTGTATATGCCAGCAGGTAATCATAGTGTGAAATATCTCAGGTGGTGTCCTGAATGTGCCAGGGCAGACAGAAAATTGCATGGTGAGGCATACTGGCACAGGCTTCATCAGATATTTGGAATGGATATATGCCCGATACATCACTGTTTTCTGTATGAAAGTACTGCATACATGGGAAAAACTTCGCCAGCATTTATTTCAGCGGAGCAGGAAATACCTGATGAACCAGAGACGAAATGCTGCATGAATAAAAGAAAAACAGAATTAGCAAATTATATGGCTGATGTATTCATGATGCCTGTTGATTTGGATAATGACAGCAATGCTGGAATATTTCTTGGTTGTCAGATGGATAAAAAGAAATATGTGCATACCGATAGTGCCATACGCAGGCTGGAGTTATTTTATGAGGATTATAAGGCTTATTATGCAGAGTGCGGCATAGAGATTATGAGCATTGATAATATGCAGAAAATACTAAATGGCGGTAATGGATTATTTCTTTATATTTGTGAGCTTGCATTATTTGAAAATGTGTCGGTTAAAGAGTTGCTGTCTGCTGACAATATGAAAAACCATATGAATCAGATTTATTTAAGGATTGCAAAACAGCTTAATCAACCAGAAGAATTAGTGGCACAGATAGGAAGTGCTGTATTAAAAGAATATTCATCCTCTTACAGGATTAGTCGTAAATCTGGTGTTGCTAGAAGCAAATGGGATAAAATAGATGAGGAGCTTTTAAATACAGTGTGCAGTACAGCAAAAGAGATTTATGGTATTGGAGATAGCAGACCACATAGAGTTACAGTTAAAGCAATGTGTAAAAAGCTGAACCTGCCAGATAAAAGATTTGAGGTATTACCAAAGTGTAAGCAGGAGATTTTAAAATGGTCTGAATCGCAGGAACACTATTGGGCTAGAGAAGTTTTGTGGGCTGTAAAACAGATAGAAAAAAGCAGAGAAAACTTGTGCTGGAGACATATCAGAGACTTGACTAACATGCGTAAGGACAATTTTGTAGCATGTATGGATGAACTAAGCAAGCTGACAGACAAAGCTTCATATGAGCATATCTGCCAGCTTATAGAATAGTTCAATTAAAATGGTATGTCGTTATCATATGATGCTAAAGTTGTTGCAATCTCATCATGACATTGATGCTGATATGTAATTCCATCAATGGCAAATATAAATTCATTGATTCGTTGATACTGTTCAGCATATGAACTATGATTTTTTACAACATATTCCATAGCAGTACTGACGAACATTTCCTGTTCGCATGAAAGCTTTAATCCATAAGAAGATAATAAACCTTTTACCTTAATCTGAAAGAATGATTTGATAAATTCGATATCTTTTTTTGTGATTTGATTCATTAGTGAATCCTCCTTAAAATGGTTTCTCATTGACATCATATTCCGGCTGAGGTGGAACATAATCCAATGATTCCTCGTCTGTTTCTGTAGTTGGAGCTTTTGGAAGCTCTACAAATTTTTTGCTGCCGTAGTTAATTTGTTTAGAATAAAGATGGTTATAAATGATGCCATATATCATATATTGATACTTATGGAGCTCCATAAAACGACCTTCATAATCTCCGACCTTATCGACTACAACATAATTCAGAGCCTGTCTTAAGAGATTTTGCTCGATAGGTGATAAATC
>CAVFAM010000471.1:0-6935 GCA_963620375.1 Bacteroidaceae bacterium | reverse complement strand
TCCCTGTCAGGGCAAGTCTGCCCCTTGTAGAAAATGGCACATTGTACTGCTCCATATATAGCTCATTTGTTGCCTGTCTCGAAGCATTGATTTTATTTTTTCTTGCTTCTCGTATCTCCTGAGCCCGCTCCCACAACTCCTGAGACACTATTGTTATCTCTGGTTTCTGCTCTCTTGAATAAACCCATTCTTTCCTGTCTAATCTGGTACAGTCTGCATGATTATTTTTTCTTCTATTGTATGCCACATAGCCCATGTACACAGGGTTTGTCAAAATGCTCCGCACTGTTCCACTCTTCCACTTATCCAGTATCGGTGCTGGCACAGCATTTTGATTAAGTGTATTTGCTATCTTTTGATAGCCCATCCCCTGATTGACTGCATAGCCATAAATCTGTCTGACCACTTCTGCCTGCTCTGGAACTATCACAAGCTTGTGCAAGGCTCTGCCATGGTTGCTGATTTCTCCAGACAGGACTAGCTTGTAGCCATAGGGTGCCTTGCCCCCTACAAACTTCCCATCCTTGACAAGCTCCACCATGGTATCATGCACACGCATACCTGTTTTCTTACTTTCGCCCTCGTTCTGCCAAAAGCGAATGTAATTGAGCAGTTTATCAATGTGCTCCTCTGTTTTTAACTGACCATCCTTAATCGTCCATACTTCAATTCCCATGCGGTTGAGCTCTGCCACATAGAAACTGTACTCTTCCTGTCTGCCTATTCGGTCTGACATATAAGCGAGGAGAATCTCAAACTCTCCTCGCTTTGCATCCTGCATGATGTCTTGAAGTACCTCTCTGTCCTCTACACCATTATGATAGGCTGATATTCCTTTTTCAATGTACTCTTTGTCAAATATCCAATCTGCGTGTTTTGCTATAAACTGCTCTGCCTCTGCCCGTTGGATTGGAATGTCATCATCATGTAACTGCTGTCTTGATGACACCCGAAGCAGAGTCCTAACTCTTTTATTCATTTTTCTTTCCTCCTTGTGACGTTAATTCACTTTTCCCATTTAGGGGTGTGGAGGGTACCGCAGAATACGCCATTTGTAAAGCCCCTGTCTGCACTCTGTTTATATAAACCTGGCGCAGATTTCTCTCAAAACGCTCTGCATCCTTGGGGTCTACTGAGCTTGGAAACTCTAATGTTATTTTGACACTTTTATTTCTAAGTTTGACTTCTGCTGAATATGCTTCCATATTCTTCATGTTGTTTTGCTCACATTTGCTGTTTTTTAATACATTATGTGAACTACTATCTTGATATTCTTGCATGATAAATACTGTTCCAAGTATTTACCTGAGTATGATAAATCTTCAAGTGCTTTAATCTCTCCACCTTAGAAAACTCCTTTCTTGTAATATGCTATGTATCTGGCAGATTGCTCTGCCAGATGTTTGTTTAATACTAGTTGCTGACTACTGCTTTCTTCTCTCCAAGAATCTTTCATATTCATCTACAAGGTTATAGTGCTCAAAAAATGATACTACCTCACTCTCATCAACGAGCCATATGTCACTTCCTGCTCCAGTTCCGGAAACGTATACAGTCAAATATTCACTTTTGTTTCCTCCCATGCCATACACGAAATACTCTCCATCTGTAGTCCTGTAAAGCATCTCTGCCACAAACTCTCCTTTTGTCTCAGCGTAGTATCTGAGAATATCGAGTGTTACTTCTTCATCCTCAGGAATTGCTAGGTTAGTACCTACAGCTATAAGCTCTGCCTCCTCAATGCTGTATATTGTGCCACCAATCAATCTCTTAATGCTCTCTAACTTCATATTTTTTCTCTTTCTCCCCGTGTTGTATTGCCGATAGGACAGCTTTTTTGTTTTCATATATAGTAAATTTTAAAATTTTAAATGGGGGTTTTATTTAGTGAATAATTTTTCCCCATCATATAAACTTTCATAAGTTGCACAATACTCTGCTATGTGCTTTTCAGGAATCAGCTGATTCTCACAGGAATATCGAATTTTTTCCCAATATTCATCAATGGTTATCTTTTCTTTGTAATCATGCATCAACAAATACAACCCCGCATTCTGTGGCATCCTGTTTGTCCAAACATATTCCTTCGCCTTACTCTTATGTTCGCCATGCGTTACCACTTCACAATGTTTATATGTATCTGCCAGCTTGAAGCAATGCCAATCATCACCCAATATGGCATCATAGATTGTTGGAACCTCCTTATACTGTGAGCGATAATCACACATGACAATTGCTGATTTAGCATCTGCTATAGCATATGCACCTCTAATATGTTCGTATAGGCTTGCCATCTCCGTGTCATATAACTTAGGTGAACTTCTATACAGTCCTACGTAAGGCCAGTCCACAAACATCTGTGTTTCACTTTGGCACTTAACCTTTTCAATAAGCTTAATTCCATCGCAATTCATTATCTGTGTATTGTCTTTCAGTTTTTCAACTGCATTCATTAAGTTGCGTTTTACTTCTATCCTATATTTTGCATTGGATTTTTGACTTGAATAACTATTACCAGCGCAGTTAAACGACTGTGAATATACTAGAAAAATATTCCTACATAGCTCTACCCTTTTTTCTTTTGGAACGTCACCAGCCCTGCAATATGGTTTTAACATTTTTCTCTGTGCATTGCGGAACTGTTCCTTTGCAACATTCTTATCATCAGGCTTCTCAATACTTAAAATTGCATGAATTGTAGCTTCACGTGTTTCTTCATCTGCAAGGGACATATACAAAAGTGCGATATTTGGGTTTCTATCGTTTAAACACGATTTTACATATTTCCCATTGTAATTTGAAAAATATATGGCTGCTCCACCAGCAAATGGCTCCAGATACTTAGTACATGCGGGGTCGAACAGTGCCTTTATCTTGTTTACGTAGGGAGCTTTGCTCCCTACATAACCATTCAGTAAATTGTATTTGCACATATTACGCCACCTCACTTTCTTCCATATATTCATCAACAACATATAACTTGTAGAAACGCTGATTTCCTGTCTCATTATATGTATAACGACCTTTGCTACACTTTAAGAAATTTACCCCCATACTGACCTCAGCCAATCTTAGCTTCTTGCAGAATGTCACCGGAGTATAACCCGTATCTTCAATGATTTCCTTCATGTATGTATCTCTAACAGATACAATTCTATTTTCTGGGTCATACTTACATTGTCTGCCTTCAGTGTTCTTGCTGTCTGTCGCATTATCCTCACTTTTAGACATCTTTATAGCTCGTCTTACAACTTCTCGATATGCATCTATGATATTCAATGAATTGTTGAGTGCCACCATGCTCCTGCCAGTCTCGAGAAACTTTCTTGCTCTTTCAAACGCCAGTTCAATGTCATTTTCTTCGAAATTGATTACAAATTTTTTTATCACATATAATACACAATAATCTTCTGCACTCATGATTTTTTCTTTTCCAATCTGTACTTCAGCTCCTGCTCCTATCATAGGAACGTTGTCAGCTTCATTTACCAGAAACAGCTTGCACTTTTCCACAACCATATTGTCTGCGTTGTATACTGGAACCATCTCCAACCTATATCCCTCTTTCATGCAGAGTATTACACGTTTATCATTAGGTGTAATTTGTGGTAAATTTTTATTAGGGTCATCACTATCTTCTTCTGTGTCATCTTCCAACTCTTCATCACTCTTTGGTGCTGGACATGCTTTTGAAATATCAATGTCACTATCACATATATCTGGCTGTGTTGCTATTTCTTCATCTGATGGTGTTTCATCTTTTACTGTAACTTCTTTCTGAGTCTCTTCCTCCTGTATGTTAATTTTTTCTAATGCTGATTCTATTCTCATTATTCTTTCTCCTCTCTCTATTTGAGTGCTTGTTCAACCAACCAATCTGGTATTTCTCCCTGCTCAAGCTCTGTTCGTATCTCACGCCAGTGTTTTGTTATATTTACACCAGAATGAGCAACTTCTCTACTTGCTGATATAACTATATGAGGATTTCCCCATGCATCTAGTTCAATCTCGAACCAGATTCTGTAATCTCCGAGGCTCCATGCCTCGGAGATTTTCTCCAAATCTTCTGACTTGAAGTCTGTGTAATCTGGAGTAATCGCTACGCTATACTCCAGATTTACTATTTTATTTTTCATATCCCTCACCCCTCTCTTACATTGATAAACAAACCACTAACAACTTCTACTGGCAGAACACCCGCATCCGAATACTCTTCAAAGTCATTGTTGTATACGTACACCAGACAATCGCCCGGTGTAAGTGCTTCTGATTCTCCCTCTTTGTAAAGGAAGAATATGGTCACTGCCCTGTTTTGGGATATTTGAATGATTTCATAATCTCCCAATGCCTTGATTCGCTGTTTACCTCTCTCGATGTAGTCTTCTGACGAATCACACATCACCATGTCTGCAGTTGCAATGACCTGAGTGCTGAACATTTCTCCAAATCTTTCCATACGCTCTGTATCAAGACCTAATGTAGTTAAATATTTCTTCATGACTTCCTTCATGACAATTCCTCCATATAAAATGCTTTTTTCTCTTAACATGTTTCTCCGCTTGAACACTTATTGAATAACTTTTTTCCATTAGCCCCTCTTCGGGCAAGAGGGGGCGGTTGCCATTCTTTTCGAATCTTCCATGCCTATCGTTGCTGATTATGACATAGGTCACTTATGCTTTGTTCCTTTTTATCTAGGCAGACTACTCCCTTGGTGCGGTAGGTTGAGCCTCGCATAAGCCTATATGTAAACACATCTGGATTCAGCGCACCCTGTCCTCAAATGTATTATTGTAAATTTGTCTTTTCTGCTATGTCACTCTTAATCACCTCTCTCTGTTTTGTTCCTCTTGACAAGTATTAAGATAACAGCATGTGTGATATTACACAATGTAACTATTTTTATAACACTGTTTGAAAATTAAAAAAGGTGTAGAAATGGCTATATTCTCCATTTCTACACCTTTTTTAAAACTGTATTTTTTTAATACTCTTTATGTTACATATTTATCCTTATATGTTACTTTTTCATGGCTTAAGTGTTACTTTATATTTTTGGTCTTTTTCTTTTTTGTGCCAGAGTGTTCTACACATTTATATTGGTAAACAGCTACGAAATTCTTATAAGTTCTCTGAACATCCTCAAACATTCTTTTGATGGTTGCTGGATGGCATTCATCTAGTTGCTCAAATGTCAGTTCCATAAATCCTGAAGCTTTCTGATAAACGATACTGTCAATTGTCATATCCTTCTTATCTACATGTTCCTTGAGTTTGCTCATTAACCATAGTGCACAATCTTTTGCCACTCCATCTCCCACATGGTCTGCATCTAACGAAAAATTGTCCATCCAGCTATCTACGCTGTTTTCAACTTCTTTCTCTTTTTCCTTGTCTCCAAATACCTTTTCCCATTTCTCCGGTGTGTCATAACTGCCTATGTCTAGCAGTTTTTCTCCTCTGACAGCTTCAATCATGCTTTGGTTATCTTTGATTGCATCTATCATTGTTTTTGTTGCTGTCGTTTGATGTCCATTGCACATCTTAGAATAATATGGTCTGTTAGTACCCAATATCTCATAAAGAGAATCCATTCTCTCTTTACCAAGCTTAGCATATTGAGGATATCTCTTAGGCACTATCCGTAAAATGTTTTGATATATCCTCTTGATCATGATCATATTAGCCCTAAACATAACTTCTCTTTTTTTCAGCTCGTCCATATGCCCCACCTTTCTATGATATACCTATCTTATCATAGAAAAGCTTTTCAACCAAACAATCTTTTATTTCTGGCAGATTGGAAATTACCCCAAAATTACTGCCCCATCATAAACTATCACTCCCAGCTTCTTTGCGGCTTCATCTGCCTGTGGTGTCAGCTCTGAATTGGTAAAAATCATTGCCTGGTCTGTACCATAATAATTCTTTGCACATACGACTTCCTCTACCGCTCTGTAAGGCACTTTACCGGAATACTTCTTACATTGCACTGCGTATGTCTCTCCATTTTTTGAACATATTATATCTGCTCCGTAGTCACCGGAACCGCTTGTCACCTTTATATTATAAAATCCATGTTTTCCTAACCACTCTGCACTCCAGCTCTCAAACTCCCATCCGGTCATGCTGTCAAATTTCTTCCTCTTGTAACTGTTACCTTGTAAGTGCACTGCCAGATACTTTTGTACTGTCACAACAATTCCAGTTACACACAATGAAATAACTACTATCGAAATCATATTTTTCCACACGCTGGCTATGGAAAATCTCTCTGTAGCATTAAATAAGTTCAATGCAACAATATCAGCCACAACTACGAATATCAGCTTTACTCTATGTTCTATCCTCTTATCCCCCAACAATCGGAAAGGTATATAAAATACATTCACAAGCATAATACCCATTACTGCAATTATAAAAAATATTTCTATACGCATACTTCCACTACTTCCAAACATATCATACAGGTACCAACAACACCCTATAAACAGGATTCTTGCTATCCACGAGGTTTTCAATTTATTAACGACATTATCTTTTTTATTTCCTATTAAAATATCATACATACTGTATATCCCTCCTTTTGAGTGGGGGTATTGTAACGCTGGTATAAGTGAGGTTCAAGCTGTTTTCATCTTTTTTTGTAAGTTTATTTTCTCCGGCGCTTTTTCAGTTTTTTACTACAGCCATGCCTCTATGTAGCTCTGGTTTCATTTTGATGGCACCACCACTCATGCATTATTCATGTCTTTCGTATGTGCACGTGCAAAATAAAAGCCTGTTCCTTCTATATATAAACTCCTTTGCATCGGTCAATCTCCAATCCTCATGCAAAATGACTTTTCCGTGTAATAATCGTTTTCTCAACTAGTCCACTCTGATGTCATTTCTTTTTTCCTGTTTTGCTGTTGTACACATTTCCTATCTTTTTC
>CAVFAM010000470.1:0-9716 GCA_963620375.1 Bacteroidaceae bacterium | reverse complement strand
GATAAATTGTGCATAACATACACAGGTTACATAAGGAAGGTTGAAATACACCTTCTTTTTTATACCCATTTTTAAGGAGGTGGTGTCAAAAAGCATACATAAATACCGGGACGTTCCGTAAAGGGGTGTCCATATATTTCGGGACTGTTTATCAGTCCTTTTTTTGTAGTTTCAAAAAGTACACATTTTAGAACTAAGGAAAGGAGCGAATAATCATGAAGAGATATGGTTATCACAGAACAAGTACAAGAGAACAGCATTTAGACAGAGGTATCAAGGAGATTACAGCCTATTGTGAGCAGAACAATCTGGAACTGGAAAAGATATTTACAGACCAGCAGACAGGAAAAAATTTTAATCGTCCAAGATATCAGGTGTTGAAAGAGGATGTATTAAGAGCAGGTGACGAATTGATTATTACTGAGGTAGATAGGCTTGGCAGAAATAAGCAGGAGACATTAAAGGAGTTGCAGTATTACAGAGATAATGGCATCCGTGTAAAGATACTTGAGCTTCCAACTACACTTATGGATTTATCAAAGCTGGATAATGCTATGGCTCGTATGCTGATGGAAACCATCAATAATATGCTGATTGAGCTATATGCAGCTATGGCACAGGCAGAGATTGAGAAGAAAGAGAAACGACAGCGTGAAGGTATAGATTCTAAAAAGGCTCGTGGTGAATGGGATGATTATGGAAGACCAGCAGTGATGTCGATTGATGATTTTTCAGAGCATTATCAGAAAGTAGTGTCAGGAGAAATCCGTCCGTTTGAACTGATGAAACAGCTTGGCATGAGTAAGAGTACATATTACAGATATGTAAAGAAAGTCGAGTGTGAATCATAGTATATCAATCATTTTGAGGATTCGTTGTTTCTTATCGGAATCACAATTTTTGATTTTATCCATAATTTTATCATCTAATGTCTTTTCTTTGTTCTTGTCGGTCTTGAAAGTGTATTCATCGCTGATGAAATAATCAACGCTACACTCAAGAATATTTGCAATTTTGACAAGGGCAGTCAGTGACGGATTGGCACGACCACACTCAATATTGCTGACATGTGACGGATTAACTTCAAGCATATTGGCAATGTGTTCTTGTGTTTCGCCTAATTGCTTTCTACGTTCTTTTATCTTCAATCCAATAGTCTTAAAATCTAAATCTGTCATTGCTGTACTCCTTTCAAGATAGTATGGATTAATTTTAAAGGACTATCCCTGACAAAATAATGAGATAATACAAAACAACATTAGTAATAACTAAAGTTTTTGATTCAATATTCCGATAAAAAATATGAACCTAATAAAATTAACAGAGGTGAACAATATGAATATTGTTGCTCATAATATGTTTGCAATGAATGCAAGCAGGCAATTGAATATAACAAATAAGAATAAAGCAAAGAATACAGAAAAATTATCTTCTGGTTATCGTATTAACAGAGCATCTGATGATGCCGCTGGATTATCTATATCAGAGAAAATGCGTAAGCAGATTAGAGGTTTGTCACAGGGAGTGAGAAACACGGAGGATGGTGTGTCTGTATGTCAGGTTGCAGACGGAGCATTAGCAGAGGTCAGTGAAATGCTTCACAGAATGACAGAATTATCTGTACAGTCAGCAAACGGAACAAATTCTGATACTGACAGACAGGCAATACAGAAAGAAATCAGTCAGATTAAGCAGGAGATAGAACGTATCGGAGATACTACAGAGTTTAATACCCGAAAACTGTTTCGTGATAATTCATCAAATGTGACTAACACGACTACACCTACAACTCCGGGAACATCTGGAACAACAGGAACTACTCCTGGCACAACTCCTGGTAAAACATATGTAACCAAGGAAAGAACAATCGGTGTTACAGTAAAGGGTAAGCCGACTGATACGGCGGCAACAACCTATAGCATTGCAAGTGATACAGCAAATGGTGTGACAATCGGAACATCTACTTATGCATGGGCTGATATTAAATCGGCAAATGGCAGTTCATTGGGTGATGCAAAAATACAGGCAGGAACATATACACTTATGCATAAGGGAATGTCAGTAGATATTAATGTTTCAGAAGGACAGACCCTGGATAATATAGCGGCTAAGATTAACGGACTGAATTGGTCATCAAATGAAAAAGTTATTTCCAGAGAGTTAGCTGTTGACAATTTAAAAGTTGTCCCTAATAAAAAGCTGGCAACTTATACAGAAATGAACCCTACTCTTCCTAAATACAATTATATTTACGCAGACGAGACAGGGCTTTGTATCAATAGCGGAAATAAAAAATCATGGAATGATTTAGGTATTGACTTAGATAATCTTGTGGCAGGTACATATACATTCAAGGATTCAAGCTCTGAAGCTGAGTTTTCCTTCGATATAAAGGATGGAGCTACAAAAAGCGGATTGATAGCTGGTCTTAATAAGACGATAATTACTTCCAGAACATCATATGATGTGAATTTTATAGCATGTGCAAATTCAACTAATAGTGACTGCTCGCTTGTTCCTATGCAGACGGGAAGTTATTGGGGAGATAAATTTACCGGAAGCTTTTCAAAAACAGATGCAGATAATCTTAGTGTAATTAACAGAGGCGGATATCAGGAATATTTCCAATTCACTAATGAAAATGGAAAAGTTGGATTCAGATATGCTGGTGGAAGTGCAAGTGGACCTGATTCTGTAAGCACATCAAGAGATATCTTTTTCAAGTTGTCAGATGATAGTGAGGCTAGGCTTAAAAACCTAGATTACAACAATGCATCTGGCATAGCTGATTGGAAGTCGAATCCGATTGTTTTTGAGCATGGAGACAGTAAGATATATTTTTATCTTTCAAACACAGGAACCAGCAGTATTAAATCCTATAATGATTTAGTTAAGGATTCTTGTGGTGATGCTGTTAACAAAGGAATCCTTTTATCTTTCGGAAGTACGCAGAGTACAACACCATCACATGAGATTAATGTGTATGCACAGGGAACATATGGAGTTAATAATATCAATATGGGAAATGTCGGTAAGGTAACGAGTGAAATTACGGTTCCTGAACAGCAGATATTAAATGATAAGGACACTTATCAGGAAGAAGTGAAAAATCCCAATCCTCCAACAGTGAATCCCAATCCACCAGGTGGTAATCCTACGAATCCGGATATCCATGGCGGTAATAATGGTATATGGATACAGTCAGGAGCAGAAGCAGGACAGGGAATGTTTCTTGAGATAGACCAGATGAATACAACCATCCTTGGCATTAAGGATGTTGATGTATCAACTGTTGATGGTGCAACTAAGGCACTGGATGCAGTAAGTGGTGCATTGGAAAAGGTGTCAGCTAACCGCAGCAAAATCGGAGCACAGCAGAACAGACTGGAGCATACGATAGCAAATGAAAATAATGTGGTCGAGAACACAACAGCCGCAGAATCAAGAATAAGGGATGCTGATATTGCTAAAGAAATGGTTGAATTTTCAAAGAATATGATTCTTGACAATGTAGGACAGGCAATGCTTGCACAGGCGAATAAGAGCAATGAAGGAGTATTGAGCCTGTTACAGTAATTTTTGATGTACAAGAATTGTAAGAAATACTTAAACAATGCATTACGAAAGACAGGTGAATATATGGGCGTAATAGGATTTATAGTCATTATAATTATTTTAGGAGTTCTGTTTGACGGAAAACTGGGAACAACTATGACTGCTGGCGGTTTACAGGTGCTGTTTGGCATATTTATTACAGTGGTTTGTTTTGCGTTAAATCCGATACTGGGGATAATTGTTGGAATACTTTATTTCAAGGGATTAGCAAATCAGTAATATAATGCTACATTTTCGCCAGTATAGGCAAAAAAATTATATATATTTTTGGAACTAAGCAAGTATCAAACCTTAAAAACAATTTTTAGTTAGAATCCCCACCCCTCTGTATATGGGTATCAAAGACATCAGGAGAAATCTTGGTGTCTTTTTTTATTTGACCTGAGTATGTCATAAAACTGCTTATATTTTATGCCCTGATGTGGCAGGAAAGGAGATGAACAGCATGAAGGATATGTGGTCTAAGTTCTTTGGAAAGATACTGTTTTACGAGCAGGATTTTGTTGAGTATGGCAGATTGCTTGATAGAGACATAACACAGATTATCGAGCCACTCAAGCAATCCATGACGGAAGAAGAGCTGGATGTGATAAAGGATATGATGTATTCAACATCATATTCAGCGGAAAAGTATGGATTTTATCTGGGAATCCGCACAGCCATCACTATGTTTGTGGAAGCAATGCAGTTACCGGATGACCCTGACAAGTCATAAAACTGTCAAATATGAGGAAAGGAGGCTGGTGTTATGCGTAAGCCGAATATGGTTGATGTAATCATTGCAGAAATTGTAGCGATTGTATTGGTATTGATTGTGAAAATAGCTGTAATGTAACAACATCAATAATTACAACTGAATATGGAGGTATCACAAAATGGATGCACTATTTATCCAAGCAGTTATCGTACTTGTATTTTTGTACAGATGGCTTAAAGACAACAAATAATTTTTTACGAAAAGGAGATTTACACTATGATGAACAACAATTTAAACAACAACGGAACTAATAACAACAGCAATTCAAACAACGGAGGAAATTTTATCATGGTAAACAACACAATCAATTCATTACAGGTATTCGCAGGCATTATCAAAGAGGCATTTACATCTGTCTATCCAGATAATAAGGTCTTTGTTCATGAGGTAAAGAAAAATAATGGTCTGGTTCTTACAGGTCTTACTATATGTGAGCGCGATATCAATATTGCACCAACTATCTACCTTGATACTTATTTTGCTCAGTATAAGGACGGAAGAGCCATGACAGATATTATCAGGGCTATTGATGAGTGCTATAAGGCAAATCGTGTCAGCAGTGATTTTGATATTGCAGGAATTATGGACTTTGACAATGTAAAAGACAGAGTGTGCTTCAAGCTCATCAATAAGGACAGGAATGCCGAGACGCTTTCTGATATGCCTTATATTGAGTTCCTTGATTTAGCGGTCAGCTTCTATGTGCTTGTATCAGAAGATGAAATGGGAACAGGTTCTATTACGATACATAACAGCCTGATGGAAGCATGGGGAACAGATAAGAAAGAGCTGTTAAATCTTGCAATGCGTAATACCCAGAGGAGATTTACAGGTCATGTCTATAGCATGATGAGTATAATTGAATCCATGATGGGAAGCGATGCAGAGCTTGATAGCGAAGTAAGGAACTGCTTCTATGAGATGGAATCCGTATATGAGGATGAAATCTGCCCTATGTATGTGGCAACGAATAGCAAAAAGTTAAACGGAGCTTGTGTTATGCTTTATGATGGACTGTTTCGTGATTTTGCCAGAAAGGTAGGCAAGAGCTTCTATATTATTCCAAGTTCCATCCATGAAGTTATCCTGATTCCTGATACACTGGATATGGATATCCGTTACATGAAAGCAATGGTTAAGGAAGTAAACGGAACGGAAGTTGCTCCTGAGGAAGTATTATCCGACAATGTGTACAGATACGATATTGATACAGACCGCATTGAAATGATGTAGGTCTTATTTTTTTGCCTATTTTTAAGAAAACGGAGGTTTTTAATATGTTTGATAAGAAAGAAATGAAGCTCATTAACTTTGAGAAAGCCAAGAAATATCTGATGAATGGGGTACAGGTCTATATGGTCAATCTGGATGGTAGCCTAGTTGAAATCAATGAGGATACAAACTGGAAGAGCATAGTATTCCATAACTTAAAGGGTTGCAGTTATGCAGTATATAAAAAGAAGTTTACTGGTATTGGTACATTCACTAAGGATATCCATATCGGTAAGTGGGATTTTACTGTAAGCCACACAAAGAAGGGAGGTGATGCCTAATGTGTTATCTGGAAGGACAGTCATTAAGACCCGAGTTGCCAGGTCATTGTACAGAGAAATGTACGCTGTACTTATCTGAATGTGTACCAATCATATTTGATGGTCTGTTAGATGGCTGTGAGTGTTCGGGAGATTCATATTGCGAAGAGTGTCCGTACTATGAAGAGTGCGGCAGATAGAAAGGAGAAGCCTATGTTATTACAGAAGTTAAGGCAGAGATTAAAAGATGAGTACACCGCATTGTGTACATATCTTACAACAGCACCATTGACAGTATCTGATTTACTGAATAAGTCATACGAGGTGGTGTGGAAGCAGGAAATAAAGAGCCTGTTTGATAATATTCCAGAGCATAATTGTAGATATTCCAATGATATGCTTTGCTGGATATTATCTAAGGAAAATGCACTGGATTTTTTGTACCAGACTTGGAGACATACCGATTATCTGTTGACGAGTGAGTTCGCAGACCTTTTGTATGATGAACTGACAGTCAGAAAGGATGGAAGCAATGAGTAATCAGGATAAAATAAGAGCAGCCCTCAAAAGCATTGATGATAGTTTGGAGACTATCAATACTAATGAGGACTGGCTGAAATATCTTAAATTTCAATCCTTATTCTACAACTACTCATTTGGAAATGCAATCTTAATTTATGCACAGAGCGGTGGGCAGGCTACCTATGTAAAAGGCTATAAGTCTTGGAACAAGCTTGGTCGCTATGTGAAGAAAGGAGCTAAGGGGCTGGCAATACTTGCCCCTTGCTTCCGTAAGGTTGAGCAGTTCAAAGAACCAGACAATAAAAATGAGTACCATGATGAGCAGGGAGAGAAAGAGGTCAAGCGTGTTATCAGCGGTTTTAAGGTGGCCTATGTATTTGATATTGCAGATACGGATGGTTCAGATGAATATATCCCAGTGCTGGTAAAAGGTCTTGCAGGTAATTCCGAAGAGGAAAAGAACATATACGATAATCTCTATCGTGTATTATCAAAAGAATTTGTGATACAGGATGTGACAGGAACAGCCAGCAAAGGCAGTTACAATCTGGAAACAAAGGTTATCAGCGTGCGTTCTGACCTTGAATACTTGCAGAGAATTAAGACATTACTGCATGAAACAGCCCATGCGTATGATTTTGCAATGAATCCTGATGATGATATTCCAAGAAACCGCAGGGAGCTTATTGCAGAATCGGCAGCTTTTGTAGTCAGCATGAGACTGGGGCTTGATACAAGCAGTTATTCCATGGGCTACATACAGTCATGGCTCAAGGATAAAGAGGAACTAAAGATTATAGCTGATACTGTACAGAAAGTATCATACAAGATTATTACTACATTGGCAGAGTCGGAAGGCTCTGCTTTTTCTGATTTAAGAGAAAGTGAGGAATAGAGCATGAACGCAAATATTTTAGTAGAGACAGACGGATTATCAAGAGAAGAGTGGCTTAGATACCGCAAACAGGGGATTGGTGGAAGTGATGTTGCCTCCATTCTTGGTATCAGCAAATGGAACAGTGCTATTTCCTTATGGCTCAATAAAACGAACCAGACAGAGGATGATACACAGGAAAATGAAGCTATGGAGTGGGGAACCATCATGGAGCCAGTCATCCGTAATCATTTTGCTAAGGTTACTGGTAAGATAGTGGTTGAAGTACATGCCATGCTACAGCATCCAGAATATCCATTTATGCTTGCTGATATTGATGGACTTACAGAAGATGAGGACGGAAATCCTGCTATTCTGGAAATAAAGACAGCCAGCGAGTATAAGCGTTCTGAATGGGAAGAAGGAGTTCCGACTTATTATCAGACACAGGTACAGCATTATCTTACAGTCACAGGAGTTAAAAAAGCATATGTTGCTGTCCTTATTGGTGGCAATGCTTTCCGTGTCTATGAGGTGGATGCGGATGAAGAGATACAGCAGATGCTTATTGCTGTAGAAAAAGAGTTCTGGAATAAGGTTCAGAACATGATTAGACCTGAAATGGATGGCTCAGATGCCGCTAAGAACCTGTTAGATAACATTTATCATGGCGGGATTGAGGATGAAATCATACTGCCTGATGATGCTGTTGAATGGGTGGATGCATACTTTGAAGCATCTGTAGAAGAGGATAATGCGAAGGCAAAGAAGCAGGAAGCCGCTAATCATATCAAGGAGTTTATGGGTGATTATGACAAGGCAAAGTGTTATGACCATTCTATTTCATGGAAAAGAGTAACCAGTGAGAGGCTTGATACAAAGGCATTAAAAGAGAATGAACCAGAGCTTTACCAGAAATATGTTAAGAGCAGTACAAGCAGAAGATTCACATTGAGATAAGCACAGAAAGGCAGGACGAACATTATGAGTAAACAGATAGATTTAAAAGCATTATTAGAGAGCAGGATGGAGAATATAGAGCCGACAGAAAGCTCTAAAATGGCGATAGAACGTGCGGAAATGAATGTACCACACAATCTTATGTTTGATGCAGAAAGTACTGAATTTAAGCCAGAAACAAAGCCAGTAACAGCATCAGGAGCAAGAGGACTTACCGTAGAAGAAGCAAAGACATTTGATGATGAGATGAACCGATTCATTGATACTGTCCTTATTGCTGGTGTTGATTATGGTGTGATTCCACATTGTAATAAACCTACATTATTAAAATCAGGAGCGGAGAAGATTCTTAATTATCTTGGTCTGATTGCCAGAACGGAGATAAGTAATCGTGTTGAAGATTACAATGTCGGATTCTTTTCTTATGAAGCAAAGGTCTACCTGATTGATTACAACGGCGTTGTCAAAGGTGAGGGTATCGGCATCACGAATACCAGAGAAGGCAAATATGCAAAGAGTAATGGCTATGCGGTTCAGAATACTGTCCTTAAAATGGCAAAGAAGCGTGCGTTGGTGGATGCAGCATTAAATGTCGGTAATCTGTCAGCAAGGTTTACGCAGGATGTAGAGGATATGAATATTGAGCCTGACAGTACAGGCGGTAAGAATCCTGATGAATTAAAGCAGGGCAGTAAGCCAAAAGCGGAAAAGCCTGTCACACAGAAGCAGATAAATTATCTGGAAACACTTATGAGCCAGCATAATACATCTGCGGAAGCCATGAACAAATACTGTAAATCAAACTTTGGTGTAGATGATTATAAGAAGATTACAGGTGTTCAGGCATCTACGCTGATAGAGAAATTTAAAGCTGTTGAATAATCTGACGGCATAATTTTGTGCTGCGAAATATAGGAGAACTCAAAATTGAGCAGTCCTAAATAATTTCGTATCGTAAAAGTAGTTTTATTGCACATTCGCTCATCTATTTTGAGAAATGAAATCATACTGGGGATGCAGAATATCTGTGTCCCCTTTTTTGAAAGGAGTAAACGACAATGGATATAAAAACATATGATTTGATTATTGATACAAAGACCAAGCATACAGCATTACAGGTAAAGGACAGCTTCGCCTATGCTGTTGATAATTTTACAGAGCCTAAGGCGATATATGACTTAATGACGGATGGATTCCATATGGATGAAAAGGCAGATGAATATGTCTATATGGGTGCATTTAATAACAGGATGAAGCTTCTTGGAATGTTTGAAGTAAGTCATGGTCTGTGTGATGCAAGCCTTTTGGATGCCAGAGGCGTGTATATGAGGGCATTGCAGATAGGAGCGAGTAATATCGTTGTGATACATAATCATCCGTCAGGTATTCCGCTTCCATCAAGAGATGATTTTAATGTGTTCAGGAGAATCAGGGATGCTGGAGAACTGCTTGGAAT
>CAVFAM010000469.1:0-18608 GCA_963620375.1 Bacteroidaceae bacterium | reverse complement strand
GATGAGTACTCAATCGTGGCTCTGGTAAGGGAGAATTTTGGCGTGGCGCTTATGCCGCGTACTGATATATTGGATAATCATCCGGGAGTAGCAATCCATGGAATCAGGGATTTGAACATAAGCCACCAGATATTTATGTTCTGGCGAAAGGATGCATATCATCTGCCGGCAGTCGAGAGATTTATTTCTTATATGAAGGAACAGGCTGATGTAAAAAACGATAGCGTGAGTGTATCAAAAGTTTACTTGAAAGATATTGTTAATTATTAGTCAAAGGGTATATCATAAAATTGTCACAAACAAAGGATGTCGTTCTAACATAATAAAATTTTAAAGGAGAAGTATTTGATGAAAACAAATTATCCAAAGATTTTTGAACCAATCACGGTAAAGCGGACGACAATCAAGAACCGTATTGCCATGACACCAATGGGAACAAACTATGGTGAGACAAGCGGTGAGATGAGTAACCGTCACATGAACTATTATTCCCTTCGTGCCAAGGGAGGCGTTGGACTGATTATTTTAGAGAATGCCAATGTGGAGTATCCAGTTGGTTCCAACGGCACAAGTCAGATTCGTATTGACCATGACAGTTTTATGCCACGTTACTATCAGTTAGTAGAGAAATTACACAAGAGTGGTGCTACTGTCGCTATTCAGATTAACCACGCAGGAGCTTCAGCATCCAGCGCCCGTACAGGTATGGAGACAGTATCTTCTTCAAACGTGCCTACAAAGGCAGGTGGAGAGATTCCTCGTCCAATGACCAAGGAAGAAATCCTTACTACAGTGCGTAAGTATGGAGAGGCTGCAAAGCGTGTACAGGCTATTGGATTTGATGCCATAGAGATTCACTGTGGACATTCATACCTGATGAGCCAGTTTATTTCACCATATTATAATAAGAGAACAGATGAGTTTGGCGGCTCTGTAGAAAACCGTCTTCGTTTCCCAAGAATGGTGCTCGAGGAAGTGCGTAAAAATGTAGGACCTTGGTTCCCAATCATTGTCCGTATTTCTGCTGAGGAGAGAGTTCCTGGTGGAAACAGCCTTGAGGACACATTAGAGTACCTTGAGTACCTGGATGAGTTTGTAGATATGTATGACGTATCCTGCGGACTTAATCCTTCATTACAGTATCAGATTGATTCTAATTTTCTGCCAGATGGCTGGAGATCTTACATGTCAAGAGCTGTAAAGGACAAGTTCAAGAAGCCTGTTATCAACGCTGGAAACTATCGTGATCCAAAGGTTGTTGAGAAGGTACTTGAGAGCGGAGATGTAGATATCGTCGGAATGGGACGTGGACTTATCGCTGAGCCAAACTGGGTTAACAAGGTAGCAGATGGCGAAGAGGATATCCTCCGCAAGTGTATTTCCTGCAACGTAGGCTGTGCCGGCAACCGTATCGGTGTTAACCGTCCAATCCGTTGTACAGTAAACCCAGCCGTACCAGAGGGAGATATATATAAGAAGTTAAAAGTAAACAAGAACTGTAATGTAGTTGTTGTCGGTGGTGGTACAGCAGGACTTGAAGCTGCATGTACAGCAGCAGAGGTAGGCTGTAATGTATTTGTATTAGAGAAAAGCGACCACCTTGGCGGTCTTTCAGCATTTATCTCAGATATACCAAGCAAGAGCAGAATGAAGGACTTCCCTAAGTACTTAGAGGCAAGAGCTGCAAGATTAAATAACCTCTATATATTCTTAAATACAGAGGCAGATGTTGAGACAATTAAGAAGTTTAAGCCTGATGTTGTAGTAAATGCTACAGGTTCTGTACCACTTGTTCCACCTATCACAGGATTAAAGGAGAACATTGCAGCAGGAAACGTAGCTACAATTTTTGATATGATTAATAACTTAAAGGCCGGCAGGTATCCAGACGAATTCTGCAAGGACAAGGAGGTTGTCGTTGTAGGAGGAGGTTCAGTAGGACTTGATGTGGTAGAGTACTTTGCACCAAGAGGAGCAAAATGTACTATCATCGATATGCTTCCACAGATTGGTATGATGGCAGACCCTATTACAAAATGCTCTATGAGAGAGACTCATGACAAGTATGGAGTAAAGGAATATGTCAACACTGCTTTACAGGAAGTAAAGGAGAATGCCTTCACAGTTAAGCTTCCAGATGGCGAAATCAAAGACATCAAATTTGACCTTGGCTTCAACTGTCTGGGAATGCGTGCAAACAACCCAATCCTGGATGAGCTTAATGAGGCATTTGCAGATACAGAGACATATGTTTATCCAATCGGTGATTCTGTCCGTGCCCGCCGCATCATGGAAGGCACAATGGAAGGACGTGCAATCCTTAACGTATTAGAGGCAAGAGGATTTTTGGATTTGTCTTTGATTGAAGAGTAGACCGAGACCGAAAGCAACTTAGTGCGAGGTCGTTCTGTGAGATTAGTAAGACCAAGTCGAAAACGCAGGTCGAACTTAGCGAACAGAACTTCCTTATGAAAACATATAAATTATATAGAAAGAACGAGGTAATTATCATGCCAAACATTACAGGACATACAGAATTAGTAGGATTAATGGCATACCCAATCCGCCATAGCCAGTCACCATCAACACATAATCTCGCATACGACAAAAACGGAGATGATGTAGTACAGCTTGCTTTTGAAGTAGACAATGATTCACTTCCAGCAGCAGTAGAGAGTATCCGTGCGCTTAAGATGCTCGGCTCTAACATTTCAATGCCAAACAAGACAGTTGTTCATAAATACCTTGATGAGGTAGATGAGGCTGCAAGACTTTGCGGAGCCATCAATACAGTTGTAAATACCAGAGATGCAGAGGGTCATGTAACTGGAAAATTAAAGGGCTACAACACTGACGGTATGGGCTACTGGCAGGGAATAAAGGAAGAAGGCATCGATTTCAAGGGAATGAAGATGGTCTTAATCGGAACTGGCGGAGCTGCAACAGCAATCGCAGTCCGTGGAGCACTTGACGGAATTGCAGAAATGCACATTTTCAACATCAAGGACAAGTTCTACGCAAGAGGCGAGGAAATCGTTGATACAATCAACAAAAACACAGGATGTAAGGCTACAATGAATGACCTTGCAGACAAAGACCTCTTAAAGAAGCTTATGCAGGAAGCTGATATTTTCTGTGATGCAACAGGTGTAGGTATGCATCCACTTGAGGATTTATCAAATATCCCTGACCCATCATTCTTCCGCAAGGACTTAATCGTAACTGATACAGTTTACGCTCCTCGCGAGACAGTTATGATGAAGCAGGCAAAGGAAGCTGGATGTGACCGTGTATACAATGGAATGAGCATGATGCTTTTCCAGGCACTTATCGCAATCGAGCTTTACACAGGCAAGTCTACACCAGTAGATTACATGAAGGAAAAATTAGGCATCTAATAGCGTCTGATTATAGAAGAGAGAACAGCATCAGTCCGATGTTGTTCTCTCTTTTTGTCTTGTGGTATTGAAAAACATGCCAGTGACAAGTCTTTTTGAAAAAATTTAAAACTTTATCGCTTTAAAGGAAAACAGTACTTGAATTAGGCTCCATTATAGGTTATGATATTAAAAAATTTAAATTCAAAGGGAAAAGGAATCAATAAGATGAAAGATTTGGATAAGTTACGAAATGACCTTGATATGTGCGATGAGATTATTGTGGATGCGCTCCGCATGCGCTATCAGATTATACAGGAAATTACAAATTACAAGCAGGAGAACGGCATAGAGATTGTTCAGCCGGAAGAAGAGGAGCGAAAGAAAAAGTTTGTTCTGGATAAGCTGGGTAATTATAAGTATAAAAAGTCTGTGTTAAAGGTATATGAGAGCATTCTATACCGCAGTAAGCGAATCCAGTCACACGAATTATTTGATTTCAACATTTTCCTGATTGGATTTATGGGAGTTGGCAAGAGCACAATATCCAAGGTTTTACAGCGCACCTTTGCCATGGACGTAATCGAGATGGACGAGGTTATCGCACAGCGAAACGGAATGAGTATCTCTGAAATCTTTGAACTGCACGGAGAAGAGTATTTCCGTGAGGAGGAGACAGAGCTTCTGCGTGAGAGCCGCAGCAAGAAAAACATGATTGTTTCATGTGGCGGTGGAGTTCCAATGCGCCAGGTAAATGTAGATGAGATGAAGAAGAGCGGCAGGGTAGTCCTTCTGACAGCCAGCCCTGAGACAATTTTAGAGCATGTAAAGCATAGCCATGACAGACCGCTTCTTGAAAATAATAAAAACGTTGAGTACATAGCAGAGCTTATGGAAAAGAGAAGAAGTGCCTACGAATCAGCGGCAGATATTGTGATTTCCACAGATGGCAAGAGCGTGTATGACATCTGCGAAGAGATTATTACAAAGGTTAATGAATAAAAAGAAAAGAGGATATAACAATGGGAAAAGAAATTACAGGTCATACAGGACTCTTATGCTTACTTGGAAGTCCGGTAGCACACAGCGTTTCACCAGCAATGCACAACGAGGCATGTAAGCAGCTGGGATTAGATTATGCGTATCTGGCATTTGATGTGCCAGAGGATAAGATGCCACAGGCAGTTGAGGGACTTCGCACTATGGGAGCCCGTGGCTGGAATATCACCATGCCGGGTAAAAATATAATGTGCAAGCTGGCTGATAAGGTATCACCGGCATCTGAAATCTCAGGGGCATGTAATACAATTGTCAATGATAATGGAGTTCTGACTGCATACACCACAGATGGTATCGGCTTCATGCGTGCAGTAAAGGAGAACGGCGTAGACATTATAGGAAAGAAGATGACACTTCTTGGGGCAGGCGGAGCTGCAACAGCAATTCTGGTACAGGCAGCCCTAGACGGAGTGGCAGAGATTAATGTATTCAATATCAGGGATACTTTCTGGGAGCGTGCCCAGGATATCGTAAATCAGTTAAATGAGCGCACATCATGTAAGGTTACACTTCATGACTATGAAGACCCTGAAATACTGCGTGCTTCTATTGCAGACAGCGCAATTCTTGTCAATGGTACATCTGTTGGCATGGCACCAAAGACTGATGCTACAATCATCACAGATACAAGCATGTTCCGTCCAGACCTCTTTGTATTTGATGTGATTTATAATCCACAGGAGACAAGACTCTTAAGGGAGGCAAAGGCAGCAGGCTGCAAGACCGGAAACGGAATGTACATGCTTTTGTACCAGGGAGCAGCGTCATTTGAGCTGTGGACAGGTCAGGAAATGCCGGTTGAGATAATAAAGGAAAAGTATTTTTCATAATAAGTAAATATTTATGCAGAACATACAAAAAGCATGGAATGATAGACAAGCACTATCGTTTCATGCTTTTTTTGTTTATAAAAAAAAGACACCTAACTAATAAATGGAACCTTAATTAAAAAATCCTGTTTCTATACAATAAGCTCAGGAATGGTGTATTTTCGATAAATCAATAGAGCAGAGGAGAACAAATATGCAGGACAGACAAGATGATTTTACAATTCAAAACTATGGGCAGAAATCAACATTTGCAAGCTTTTTACCGGGAATATCGGGGATTCACGGAATACCAATCTGGTGCTATTACGTCAATCGTGGGCAGTGTGTTGTGAGCTTTGGAGTGGATAACAAAGACCATGCCATCATGGAGTTTTATCCGGCACATGCAGCCTACCAGAATGTGAAGAGAACAGGATTCCGTACCTTTATCAGAGTAGATGATATGAATGTCGAGAGCTTTTCAAATGAGGGAAATCCCCATGACATGATTATATCTAAAAACCGATTACAGATTGTAGAGGAAAATATAGGTGCAGGCGTAAGAACACGGGTTACATATTTTACACTGCCGGAGGAGAAGCTGGGGGCTCTTGTCCGTAAAGTGGAGATTGAAAATACAGGAGAAGCTGGCAGAAGCTTTGAAGTACTTGATGGTATGCCAGCTGTAATACCCTATGGCGTAGATATGGATAGCATGAAGAATATGACGCAGACTGCAAAGGCATGGATGCAGGTGGAGGACGTGGAAGAAAAAAGACCTTATTTCAGAGTGAGGGCCAGCATGGCTGACACTGCAAGTGTCAAGAGTATAGAGGGTGGCAACTTCTCTGTAGGATACATGGCGGATGGAGCAAGACTTACACCTGTGGTTGACCCGGAACTGGTATTTGCATATGACAATTCTCTTGAGTACCCAAGATATTTTGTGGAGAATGGCTTAAAGGCAGTGCTTAGTGCAAGACAGAATACACAGAATGAGATACCATGCAGCTTTTATGGAGCAGAGAAAACCTTAAATAAAAACGAAAGTCTTGTCATATACGAAATTATTGGTCAGGTGGAGAACAAGAGCATACTGGATGATTTTCTGGCTGAGGATAGGGGGAAGTCTTATTTTGATAAAAAAGAAAGACGTGCTGGAGAGCTGGCAGATGAGCTATGTCAGGGAATACGCACACAGACAGCTTCCAAAGAGTTCGATGCCTACTGCGAGTATACATATATGGACAATGTCTTAAGGGGCGGTATGCCAATGCGTCTGGGACACAACAAAATATTTTATGTATATTCCAGAAAGCATGGAGATTTGGAAAGAGATTATAATTATTTCTCAATGCTGCCAGAATTTTATTCACAGGGTAATGGCAACTTCAGGGATGTGAACCAGAACAGGAGGTGTGATACATTTTTTGCACCATTTGTGGGCAGGGAAAATATAAAGGAATTTTACAGCCTGATTCAGTTAGACGGATATAACCCGCTGGGGGTGGAAATGCTCACATATAAGCTTAAGAAAGAGGAAGCGGAGAGAATATCGAACAATCCAAAGCTTATAGCCTTTATAACAAGTCCCTTTACACCTGGAGCCTTGTGGAGTCAGCTGGAAAAGCTTGAGGGAAAAGATTTTGATAAGGACAAATTTGAGCTGATTATTGACAAGGCAGAGAGCACAGTAAATGGTAACTTCGGTGAGGGCTATTGGAGCGACCACTGGACATACAATCTGGATTTGATTGAGGATTACCTTGAGGTGTACCCGGAGAAGGAAAAGGAGCTGCTATATGAGGAAGCATATACATATTTCTTATCCCAGATTAATGTAAATAATCGTATTAAAAGGTACGAAAAAACTCCTAATGGAATCAGACAGTACCATGCCCTGAATGAGAAATCAAGACGCAGCACAGTAGAAAAGCTGGTGAGAGCAGGGTATGGCAGGGGAGAAATACACAAGGTAAGCCTTATGGAGAAGCTTTTGCTCCTGTGTGCAGTCAAATTTGCAACCCTTGACGCATATGGCATGGGTATAGAAATGGAGGGGGGAAAGCCGGGATGGTATGACGCATTAAACGGAATGCCAGGCATGCTTGGGTCATCAATGGCTGAGACATATGAGCTAAGCCGGATGCTTAGCTATACTATATCAGCATTGGAGAAATATCCAAGAGAGACAGAGCTGACTAAGGAGGTTAAGGCATTTATAGTGAAGCTCGGCAAGATAGCAGAGGAAAACGCTTATGTATGCAGTGCAGATGCAGAGATAATAGGGTTCTGGAATCAGATAAATGACGCAAAGGAAGCCTATAGAAATAACGTATATGAAGGCATCTCAGGAGAAAAGGAGCTTATAAAAACAGGTGAGCTTTTACAGATACTGGAGAGTTTCCAGCGGATAGTAAATCATGGCATAGAAAAAGCCTGCAGACTGAGTGGAGAAATCTGCCCTACATATTTTACCTATGAAGTGTCTGAATATGAAGAGACGGAAGATGGGATAAAACCCTTGAAGTTTGAGGTGAAAATGGTGCCGCTCTTTTTGGAGGGGCCTGTACGTTACCTGAAGCTTGCCAATGGAATAACACAGAAGAAGGCACTCTACGATAATATCAGACACAGTGATTTGTATGATAAGTGGCTTAAAATGTACAAGGTCAATGCTTCTCTGGAAAATGCCTCATATGAGCTTGGCAGGGCAAGAGCATTTACACCAGGCTGGCTTGAAAATGAGTCAATATGGCTTCATATGGAATACAAGTATCTGCTTGAATTAATCCGCAGTGGGATGTATGAGGAGTTTTTTGAGGATTTCCATAATGCAGCGATTCCATTCCTTGACCCTAAGGTATATGGAAGAAGTATATATGAAAACTCATCATTTATAGCAAGCAGCAAAAATCCTAATGAAAAGTATCACGGCAAGGGCTTTGTGGCAAGACTCAGTGGTTCAACCATTGAATTTATCAGCATGTGGAAGAGAATGATGTTTGGAAAAAACATATTCAGGCTGGAAAATGGAGAGCTTGCTTTTAGACCAGAGCCTGCCATACCAGAGTACTTGATACCAGATAATAAAGTGGTTACTGCAACCCTGCTTGGAAAGACACAGGTCGTATACGAGATGAATGAGAAAAAGGATTATATACCGGGACAATATCATGTGGCAGGAATCTGCCTGATATATGAAAACGAGTCAATTGCTGATATAGATGCCGGGGGAGTGACTGGGCAGATGGCAGAGGACATCAGAAATGGCAGAGTGAGAGAAATACATATCAGGCTGGAGCAGCTATAAGGAGGTGTAGAAATATGCAGTGGAAAATAATAGAGACAAACGAGAATAAGAAGCTGTACTGGAGCGAAAGAACAGAAGACGTCACAGAGATGACGGATGTAATGCATGTCGTAAATATCTATCCAGAGGTCAGATACCAGAAAATCCGTGGTTTTGGCGGAGCCTTTACGGAGGCAGCTGCCCATAATTATGCGCTGATGAGCAGTCAAAGAAGACAGGAGATACAGGAAGCATACTTTTCAGAAAATGGCTTGAATTACAATCTGGGACGTCTGCATATGAACAGCTGTGATTTTGCCCTGGGCAATTACACCTATATAGAAGAGGGGGACAATCAGCTGGAAAGCTTTGACATATCCCATGATACAAAGGAGATAATACCGTTTATAAAAGAGGCACAGAAAAATGCAGCTAATCAGTTGGAATTTCTCATGTCGCCATGGTCTCCACCAGCCTTCATGAAGACTAATAATGATATGAACCATGGCGGCAGTCTGAAAAAGGAGTATTACAAGACCTGGGCAGACTATTATGTGAGGTTTATACAGGAGTATGCAAAGCAGGGCATAAAAATAGATTACATAACTGTTCAGAATGAACCGGAGGCTGTTCAGACATGGGATTCATGTACTTATTCAGCAGAGGATGAAAGTGCTTTTGTAAGAGACTATCTGGGACCGGCTTTGGAAAAGGCAGGACTTTTGGATGTGAAAATATTTGTCTGGGATCATAACAAGGAAGAGGGCTATGAGAGGATGAAAGCCGTGGTTGCAGACCCTGACACCAGAAAATATGTGAGTGGAGCTGCAATGCACTGGTATACGGGAGACCACTTTGAGTCTATTGAGCTGATTTTAAAGCAGTATCCTGAGATGGAGGTATTCTTTACAGAGGGCTGTGTGGAGTACTCACGTTTTGCAGATTCAGGAGAGATAGATAAGGCAGAGATGTATGCCCATGACATATTGGGAAACCTGAATGCCGGCATATCTGCATCCTTTGACTGGAATCTGCTGCTTGATGAAAAGGGCGGACCTAATCATGTGGGCAACTTCTGTGCGGCACCGATTATGTGTGATTTAAAAAATGACACCTTTGAGAAAAGACTGAGCTATTACTATATAGGCCACTTCAGCCGCTATATAAAGCCAGGAGCAGAGAGAATCGGTTATACCAGATACACTGATAAAATCGAGGTTACAGCCTTCTGTAATCCGGACGGACAGCGTGTGGCAGTGCTCTTAAATAAGAGCAAAGAAGCTGTTAAAGTGACCCTGCGTGAGGGAAAAATGGGACGTGAGATAGTCGTAGGTGCAAATTCTATAATTACAGTTATATCCGACTAAAAAAAACACACCTTTTTAAAATTATGAACATTATATGAAGATTTTGCACTTGATATAATTCAATCATCAACAAGGATATTTCAAAAGGAGGAAGTATTAATGAAATTGAAAAAGTTAGTATCTATGGTGCTTGTAGGCAGTATGGTGCTTACATTGGGGGCATGTGGCAGTTCTGGTGATGGCAGTGGTACAGAGACAGGGGCTTCTACATCAGGCAAAGGTGGAGACAATAAGTTAGTTGTCTGGACACTTGCAAAGGATTTGGAGCAGTTCGCTGACAGATACATGGAGCAGCATGATGGTGTTGAAATTGAGACTGTAGTTATTGAGCCGGCAGATTATGTTACAAAGGTTCAGACAGCATTAAATGGTGGACAGACTGAGCCGGATATCATCGTAGGCGAGCCTCAGATGCTTGAGGATTTCTATGATGCAGGATATTTTGAGGATTTAAATCAGGCTCCATACAATGCACAGGATTACAAGGATGAAATCGTTGACTATGTATGGCAGGTAGGCCAGGATTCAGATGGAATCCAGAGAGCTATCTCATACCAGATTACACCGGCAGGAATCTTCTATAGAAGAGATATTGCACAGGATGTATTTGGTACAGACGACCCTGACGAAATCGGAAAATTATTCAAGGATTATCCAACAGTATTACAGACAGCCCAGACCTTAAAGGATAATGGCTACCGTGCATTCGCTTCAGACGCAGAGATGGGCTTCTTTGCAGGAGATTCCGCATGGGTAATTGATGGCAAGTTAAATGTAGACCAGGCAAGAATAGACTACATGGATCTCTGTGTAGACTTATATCAGAAAGACCTGACAGCATATGCTAACCAGTGGTCAACACCTTGGTATCAGGCTATGGCAGGCGAAGTACCTATCCTCTCAGCAGACATCCAGAACTACGAGGATGATTCTGTAAATGTATGGGATGCTACAGAGTTTGCAGAGGCAACAGCAGATATGGATAAGACAGAGGTATTTGCATTTGGACTTCCTGCATGGGGCGTTCTCACATTAAGAGATAACGTAGGTGAGACATCAGGGAAATGGGGCGTATGTTCAGGCCCTGCATATGGTATGAGCGGTGGAACATTTATCGGTATTTCAGCATTATCGCAGAGAAAAGACCTTGCATGGGATTTCCTTAAGTTCTGTACATTAGATGAGGATACAGCTAACTGGTGGATTGAGGCTTCAGAAGGAGATACAGTTTCTCTCAAGTCTGTACTTGAGCAGCACAAGGATGATGAGAATCCTGTATATGGCAACGAGAAATTATATGCATTCTGGTTAGAGCAGGCAGAGGGAATCGACTACTCTAAGGTTACAAGATATGACAAGGCAATCGGTGATGCATGGGGCAAGGCAATCTCAGCTGTAAAGACTGGTCAGGAGACAAAGGATGAGGCAATAGAGGAATTCTATGATGTAGTACAGTCTACATATCCTGAAATTGAAATCGATAGATAAGAGAAAACACATTTAAGCTGCCAGGTGGGGAAATGCCCGCCTGGAGCTTTCATCCCTGGAAATCAGGTGACTAAATTCCAGGAGATATAATAAGTGGAGGTAATGAAATGGGAAAAAAGAAGGATAGAAATCGAACAGCCTATTTGTTTGTATTACCTTTTGTAATTGTCTTTCTGGTGTTTAGTGTTTATCCGGTTCTTAGGACATTATTTTTAAGCTTTAACACTTACAGAGGCTTTGGAGAACCTGAATGGGCAGGACTGGCAAATTATAAGAGAGTTTTGACTGATAAATTCTTCTGGCGGGCACTTGGAAATACTGTAAAGATATGGGGTGTTAATATTATTGTACAGCTTGGACTGGCATTCCTTCTCACAATTGTATTCAGTGATATAAAGTACAAGATGCGGGGGCTGGCTGTGTTCAGGGCAATATATTATCTGCCAAACCTGATTGCCTGTACTTCAGTGGCATTCCTTTTTAAGACTTTGCTTGACTGGAAGTATGGTTCCTTCAATCAGATGCTTATACAGTTGGGACTTATAAAGACCCCTATCAACTGGCTGGGGCAGACATCTACAGCACCTATGGTGGTATCACTTATCGGAGCATGGATGTGGTTTGGAAATTCCTTTATCGTGCTTATGGCTGGTGTCCAGGGCATACCAAAGGATTATTTTGAAGCAGCTGCAATTGATGGTGCAGGCAGATGGAAGGTCTTTTTTAAGATTACATTACCTCTGTTAAAGCCTATTTTGCTCTATGTATTTATTACATCATTAATAGGTGGATTACAGTTATTTGACTTACCATTCCTTATCAATGGTGTTGCCGGTGCATCTACTGCAGGAGATCCGGGCGGAACTCTTCAGACAGCTGTTATGTATCTGTACAAATTTGGATTTGAAACTGGTCAGGTTGGATATGCATCTGCTATAGCATATACCCTCTTCTTCATAATCCTGGTTGTTTCTCTTATCCAGTTTAAGCTATTGGATACAAAGGAGGATGAATAATGGCAAAGTTTGCAACGAAACTCAAAAAAATCATATTGTATATTGCTTTAATTTTGCTTGCAATAGCATGCCTTCTTCCATTCTGGCTTATGATTGTAAATGCAACAAGAAGCGGAGTTGAAATCACTCATTCGTTTTCTTTCTGGCCGGGACACAGCCTGAAGGATAACTGGACTGCCCTCTTTAATTATGTGAACCTGTTTCAGGGCTTCTGGAACAGCATCAAGGTTGCGGTTCCGGCAACCTTGCTTACAGCTTACTTTTCAGCAATTACAGCATATGCAATGGCAATATATAAGTTTAAGGGAAATAACCTTTTATTCAAAATCATTGTAATTTTTATGATGATACCGGCACAGTTAAGTCTTATTGGCTTCTACAATCTGTGCCAGAAGCTGCACCTGATAGATACATATGTACCATTGATTGTGCCAGCAATTGCTGCACCGGGTATAGTATTTTTCCTGAGACAGTATGTGCAGTCTGCATTATCAAAAGCATTACTGGAAGCTGCCAGAATTGATGGGGCTTCAGAACTTCATATTTTCCATAAGATTGTTCTCCCAATCATGGCACCGGGCATTGCTACCATGTCAATCGGTTCATTTATTGGAAATTGGAATAGTTATCTTGTCCCATTAATCTTATTAAACTCTCCAGATAAGATGACACTTCCAGTAATGATTACTACATTAAACGCTGCAACAGATTTGCAGAAAAACCAGGGCGCTATCTACCTTGGAGTAGCAATATCAGTAATCCCTATCCTGATAGTATTCTGTTTCTGCTCTAAATACATTATAAGCAGTATTTCAGCAGGCAGCGTAAAAGAATAATATAGTTTCACAAATAGCAAGGCAATGAGCTTCATTGCCTTGCTTATTTGACGTTGTCACGCATCCAGAGAAGCTGATGGTGGCAGGTACGGCTGGTTTTGAATTGCTTAAAACTCATTGAAATATGAGGGCTTTCAGCGATATAATATCTACATATAAAGGATGAGGAAAAGGTGAAAATGGGATGAAGAGAGTAAATAGGCTATTGGCATTATTAGCATTTGGTGGATTGCTTGTATTGTGGGAGGAAGCAGCCACACAGAAGCCTGACGATATTCAGACAGATGAGGTCTGTAGAGACGAGGACAAACCGGGCTGGATGCTTCATGCAGATGAGCCAGTGACGCTGGACTGGTATGTAAACTACTCATGGTTTGGTGGACAGTGGGGTAAAAATCTGGTGTCGCAGAAGATAACAGAGGAAACAGGTGTGAATGTCAATTTTGTAACACCATCAGGCACAGAGGAGGACAAGCTTAATGCACTTATAGCTTCGGACTCGCTGCCAGACATAATTACAATAGGGTGGTGGGAGCATCAGCTAAATGACATAATAGAAAATGACATGGCATATCCACTCAATGAGCTGGCAGATGAATATGATATGTATTTTTGGCAGGTTACGGATTCTGACGTGGTAAACTGGTACACCCAGGAGGATGGAAATATATACTGCTATCCAAACTCCTGCTATACACCAAAAGACTTAAAGAAGCATAGTGACATCGGGTCAAATGAGACTTTTCTGGTGAGAAAGGATATATATGAAGCGATAGGAAGCCCGGATATGACCACACCGGAGGGTTTTGCCAGTGCGGTGAGAAAGGCAGCTCAGATGTTTCCTGAGATTGATGGAGAGCCGCTTATTCCAATAGGTGCTCATGAATTTACAAACCTTGGAAATGTATCCTTTGACACCTATCTGATGGATTTTCTTGCTGTGCCATATGAGAAGGACAATCAGATATATGACAGATACACGGATCCTGAATATATTACCTGGCTTAAGATGTTCAGGGAGCTTGCCCAGGAGGGATATCTAAAGGATGATATATTTGTTGACCAGCGGAACCAGACAGAGGAGAAGATGGCTGAGGGCAGATATTTCTGCATGATATACAGATGTACAGATATGCTTGCCCAGCAGAAGCAGCTCTATGAGAATGACCCGGGCAGCATTTACATAGCGGTGGACGGACCTAAAAACAGTGCAGGGGATGACCCTCAGCTATATACATCTGGAATAAACGGATGGACGGTTACACTTATTTCCAAAAACTGCAAGTATCCAGACAGGGCGATACAGTTTCTGGATTATCTGATGAGTGAACATGGACAAAAAATGACCTATCTTGGAGTAGAGGGGGAGACCTATAATATGGTAGATGGCATCCCAGTGCTTAAGGAAGAGGTAAAAAGCATACTTGATACAGACAGGACAAAGTATGATGAGCTGTATGGTGCAGATAATATGTACTGGATGCTTCAAAACAATGCGATGCAGTCAGAGTGGAAGGTACAGCAGGAGAGCTATATTTCCCAGCTTGAGGAGTGGTCTTATCCATATACATGTTATAAGGGAGCATATGAGACTGTACTCAGGATTAACTCAAGAGAGGCAAACGAGGATGAGAAAATAACAAGACTATGGAGCGAGACCCTGCCACAATTATTACTGGCGGAGTCAGACCAGCAGTTTGATGAGATACTGGAGGAGTTTGTCCAGGAGAGGGAAAAAGACGGATTTCAGGATGTAAACAGGGCAAAGACAAAGTACATGCTTAAGGCGAAGGAAAAACTGGGAATAGATTAAGGGTATGAAGAAATGGTTTAGCGGATTAAAACTTAATATTAAATTTACACTTGTGATCATTATACTTGTAATTATTCCTATAGGTATACTGGCAGGAGTACTCTTCTACAACATGGAGCAGAGTGTTATAAAGGAAAACATGGATTATGTGCAGTATAACATGGAGAGAAACCGGGATAATGTAGAGACAAGCATTTATTCTATAAATATGGCAACCCAGTTTTTTACCAGTGATTATGAGATGAAAGAGATGCTAAACAGGTCAATGGCAAAAGATTTTATCTCTACAAAGGAGCTGGTGGAGTTTTACAATACCGATATGGCATCACTTGAGAGATTGGTGAGCAATAATCCCCTGCTCTATGGAGTGCGTATATATGCCATGAATGATGAGATGCAGGAGATGATGCCTGTTCTGTATAATTACAGCCGAATGGAAAAGCAGGAGTGGGCAGAGGCAGGCATATACGAGGGCTGGTGCTTTGGCTATGAGGACAATATATTCAAGGATTCAGGGAAAAATCCCGATGATAAGCTGGTATCCCGTATTACACGAATAGAGAGCTATGATTATGGAACAATAGGAATTGTTGAGTCAGCAATGACTATGGAGAGTATGTTTCCCACCTTATATGAGGACAGGGATAATGAGTGGAGCTGCTTTATCGCTGATGACAGGCTGTACTGTGGAAACAAAAATGACGAAAGCTTTGGAGCTTTGGTGAAAAGTGAGGCGGAGCTTCTGGAAAATGATGAGGATATAAATACCTATTATAAAAAGAGCAGCCACAGAAACCTGATTATATCGTGTACCTATATACGGGAGCTGGGGGGCAGATTATTTTGCGTGCAGGACATAACAGAAAGCGTATCTCATGTGTATTATATGAGAAATGTCTTTGTTGGTACCATGATTTTTATTATGTTTGTGCTGATGTTTTTTATTAATCTCACAGTGAAATCCCTGTTAGGACAGTTTTATGTGATTTTATCCAGCGTGCGAAGCGTGCAAAAGGGCAATCTGGATGTGAGAATTGCGGACTGTGGCAATGATGAGATGGGAGAGATGGGTACACAGATTAATAAGATGCTGGACCGAATACAGGAGCTTATGGATGAGAACCTAAACAGGGAGCTTCTGGTCAAAAACTCAGAAATCAGGGCTTTGCAAAATCAGATAAATGCCCATTTTATCTATAATGTACTGGAATCCATTAAAATGATGGCTGAGATTGATGAGAAGTATGAGATTTCCGATTCTATAACCGCTCTTGGAAAGCTCCTGCGCTATAGTATGAAGTGGGGAACCGGAAAGGTACTTGTGGAGGACGAACTGGAATACATCAAAAACTATCTGGTGCTTATTAATCTGCGCTTTGACTATGAGATAACTCTGTCCCTGAATGTAGCAGATTATGTCTTAAAGCAGGAGATTCCTAAGATGTCCCTGCAGCCGATTGTTGAAAATGCCATATACCACGGCATAGAGGAGATGGCAGAGGACACCAACATCTATATAAAAAGTCTTGTGGATGGAACCGACTGTATTATAGAGATAACCGATGCAGGAAAAGGCATGACAGAGGAAGAACTTGATAAGCTGCGCAGAAAGATTGTCGGGGAGATTGAAGTGAGTGGCGGCAAGGGCAATGGAATAGGGCTTAAAAATGTACACGACAGAATCCAGATGGCATACGGCAGTGAGTATGGCATCCAGATAGCATCAAAGGAAGGCTGCTATACCAAGGTTATGATTAGAATACCTATGAAATATAAGTAAAAGCCTGAGACGGAAGGAAGCAATATGATTAAGACAGTATTGATTGTGGAAGACGAAAAACTGATACGACAGGGAATAAAGACAATGGTACAGAGAAGTGGCGTATCGGTAGAGATTATTATGGAGTGCAATAATGGAGAGGTTGCACTGGAAATCCTGAAGGAGCAGAAGATAGATGTGATGTTTACCGATATCCGTATGCCTAAGATGGATGGAATAACTCTGGTGCAGGAGATGCAGCAGCTTGATAACAAGCCCCTGACTGTTGCCATTAGTGGATATGATGATTTCTCCTATGCAGTGGAAATGATGAGATATGGCGTGAGGGAGTATATATTAAAGCCTGTTGAGCGTCAGAAGATTGTAGACATCATGAAGAAATTCGAGACTGAGCTTGAGGACAGCAAAAAGCAGGATAAGGCAAGCGAAAAAATCGGGCGCCAGCAGCTAAAGTACAGCATACTCAACAACCAGATAACAGAAGAGGAAATGCGTCTTTTGGAGGAGCAGTACGGAGAATGGTTTGGCAATGAGGATTATTATGTCTGCTGCAAAAATGCAGGGGGAGAGGATTGCGACCGGAAGGCATACATATTCTTAAACAGTGTAGGGGATAATGATGTGTTTGTTGTCAAAGCAGAGAGTCTGGATATGCTCTTAAAGAATGAGCTTTTGCATGAGTATGTGGGAGTAAGTGCAGAGCACCGCACAATTGGTGAACTGAGAGAGGCATACAGGGAGGCGCTAAAGCTGCGCAGGAGAGCCTTTTGTACAAATAGTGAAACAGTAATGATGGCAGATGCTGAGAAGCATATTCCAGAGCAGCTGATCATGGAGGCAAGAAAGCTGGTTGAAGCAGACTGCTGTCAGCAGAGACTTCAGCTATTGGGGACAGACAGGACGGATGAGGCACTGCAGGCATGGAATAATTTTTTTAATTCGGTAAAGAATGCAAGATTGTCGGATGTGGAATTTGAAGAAACTGTATTGACATTTTTCAAGGATGCTACAGCTAATTACAGGAATGTAATTGATGAAGCTGATAAGAAAATGAATCAGCTCAAAAAGATATGGAAATACCCATGTATTAATGACTATGAAGAAGAATTTATGGACTGGATACTGGAGCTGCACAACACTATAAACAGTCAGTTTGATACCAACAGGAATGTGCAGAAAATCAAGCAGGCAGTGGATTATATAAAGGAGAATTACAGCAAAAATCTAAACATGGCTGTAGTCTCTAACTATATATCAATGAATTATTCTCTGTTTTCGTATTCGTTTAAGCAGTATACTGGCTGTAATTTTGTTACATATCTGAAAAATCTCAGGATGGAAGAAGCCAAAAAATTACTGGCTGAAACCGATATGAGAGTAATCGAAATCAGCCAGAAGGTAGGGTACGATAATGAGAAGCATTTTATGAAGATTTTTAAGAGCACATGTGGTGTGTCTCCAAGTGAATACCGCAAAAATGCCCAGCTCAAATAATTATCGTCTGAATTTCTTATCCTTGTGCATCTTTTGATCAAACATGTTTTTGTCGGCTACATCAAAAAGCTCTGAGACCTGTTCCTGACCAAAGGCTACATCGGGAATAGCTGAGGCGAAGCCAGCACTAACTGAAATAAGATAAGGCTTACTGCTTAACTTGTTATAGTTTTCAATATATTTGTTCACACTGAGTATAAAATCCTTTGCTTCAGCTTCTGTGTAATTGCGGGCTAGGACATAAAACTCATCGCCACTAAAGCGGGCACATATATCA
>CAVFAM010000468.1:0-5522 GCA_963620375.1 Bacteroidaceae bacterium | reverse complement strand
TAGGAATGGTGACTGCATAAATGACTATTAACAAATTTCAGGGAAAAACAAAAGAGGAAGCAATACAGAAGGCAAAGGATGAATTTGGCGAAAATGCTGTTGTCCTAAATGTAAAGGAAGTCAAGCCAAAGGGCATGTTTAAGGCATTTAAATCATCCACATACGAAGTGACAGCCGCACTGGAGGAGAGGGAGAATACTGTCAGCCAGGCAAAGGTGCTGGAGGCTGCAAAGAAGTCCCGTGAGAACATCAATGTGGCTGCGGATGAAAATATAGCTATTCCTAAGCCTGTCAGGACTACATCCTTTGAGAGCATGGTACAGGAGCAGGAGAACAAGACCAGGGATGAAAAAAATATAGAGGAGAGACTTGATAATCTCTCTAATATATTGGAGAAAAAGCTTGGAAAGAATCCTAAGGATGAGAAGGATGATGTCCTCCAGCCAGTTCCTGACCTAAGACCTAAGACCAGCAAGGGCAGTGAAGAGTTAAAGTTTGCAAGAATTTTGTATAACACTCTTTTGAATAATGAAGTCAATGAGAAGTACATCAATCAGGTTATGGATGAGGTAGAGAAATTCCTGAAGCCTGGCAACAGTGTAGATGTCATTTTGTCAAATGTATATCAGAAGCTGGTGCTCAGATTTGGGCAGACCAGTACGATTGACTTGAACTGCCAGAAGCCAAAGGTTACATTTTTTATTGGACCAACAGGCGTGGGCAAGACTACAACAATCGCAAAGATTGCATCAAAATACAAGGGCGAAATGGATAAAAAGGTAGCCTTTATCACTGCGGACACATACAGGATTGCTGCAACAGAGCAGCTCAGGGTCTACGCAAATATTTTGGAAGCTCCTATGGAGATAGTATATTCAGTGGAGGAGCTTGACAGTGCCATAGCCAAGTTTGAAGACTATGACCTGATTTTTGTTGATACAGCTGGTTTTTCGCATAAGAATGAAGCACAGAGGGCAGATATAAAGAAGCTCATAAACGGAATTAATTCAGAGTATGAGAAGGAAGTATATCTTGTTTTAAGTGCAACCACAAAATACAAGGACCTTATGGAAATAGTAGACAGCTATCGTGAAATTTCGGATTTTAAGCTTATTTTTACAAAACTTGATGAGACATCTACCTATGGCAATATTTTTAATATCAGAATGTATACTGGTGCCAGTCTGTCATATATAACTAATGGACAGAGCGTGCCAGATGACATCGAAGTGTTTGACACACAAAAGATAGTCAAGCAGCTGCTTGGAGGCAAATAAATGGATCAGGCTGAACAACTTAGAAATGCGATGAGCAAAAGTAAAAATAAAAGCAATGCACGAGTGATTACTGTCACAAGTGGAAAAGGCGGTGTTGGTAAATCTAATGTCGCAGTAAACCTTGCTGTTCAGTTAAGCAAAAAAGGGAAAAGGGTAATTATTTTTGATGCTGATTTCGGTCTGGCAAATGTAGAGGTTATGTTTGGTGCCATACCACAGTACAATCTTTCGGATTTGATATATAATAATAAGAGTATCACTGATATTATAACAGCCGGACCCTTAGATATCGGATTTATATCAGGAGGCTCTGGTATTATAGGCTTAAATAATTTAAGCAGGGAGCAGGTTACTTATACCATAGACTCAATGAGCCAGCTTAATGAGATTGCAGATTTTATAATCGTAGATACAGGAGCAGGAATATCAAATCAGGTGCTTGAATTTGTACTGACAAGTCCGGAGGTTATTCTGGTGACAACCCCTGAACCGAGCTCGCTTATTGATTCCTATTCGCTGCTTAAGGCTCTGTACAAAAGTCCTGAGTTTGTGGCTTCAAATACCACAATAAACGTGATTGCCAATAAGGTAAGCTCCTATGATGATGCCAGAATGGTTTTTGATAAGCTTAATTCTGTTGTCAGTCAGTTTTTACAGGGAAGACTTGAGTATCTGGGAATAATCCCTGATGATGCGGCAATTGAGAGGGCAGTCAGAGCACAAAAGACAGTTTCACTTGCTGAACCGAATTCTAAATCAGCAAAGGCTTTTGAATCAATTACAGCATGCCTTCTGGACCCTTCGGTGCAGCCGAATATCACATATCATGGAATATCACATATTTTTATGAATTTATTGAAAAAGAAAAAGTAATTTTGGAGAAGTGAAATGACCCTTGAATCATTAATCAGATTAGGAGACAAGATAGATATTGTATTGTCCTATCAGGTTGAACAGCAGAAAAACGGTATAGACACAGAGGTAAAGAAATTTAAAAGCTCTGTAGTAGATTTTCTATCTGAGAAAAATTTAGAGGTGACTATGCCTACATTTGATGGTAAAATGGTACTATTCAGAGAAGGCATACGCTGTGAGATGATTTTATATACCCAGAGCGGATTGTACAGCTGTAATTGTATCGTGAGAAAGCGATACAAGACAGATAATTTATATCTGCTTGATATGGAGCTCTTATCCATGCCGGCTAAATTCCAGCGAAGGGAATTTTTCAGGATGGATTGTTCTATAGAAATGAGTTATTATGAGATTAGCAGGGAGACTGCAAATCTCGAGACTACAGCTGAGATACTATCTGAATTACATGATGAGGGTGCAGAGGAAGTACATAAAAAGGCAGTTATGCTTGATATAAGCGGCGGGGGACTCAGATTCTCCTGTGACGAAAAATTAAAGCCAGGCTCTTATGTACTTGTTATGACTGCACTTGAGAATATGGTGGTGCAGGGGAAGTTTATACTGGTTGTACAGATTATAGATGGATACGAGGCACCAAATACTCAGGGAAAGTATTTTAACAGAGGTAAATTTGTGTTTAAGGATTTGAAAGACAGAGAAAAAATAGTACGCTTTGTTTTTGAAGAGGAGCGCAAAATTCGTAAGAAAGTGAATGGGTGAGAGTGTATGAAGAAGAATATTTTAGTTGTTGATGATTCTGCACTCATGAGGAGAGTTGAGTGTGATATAATCAATTCAGACAATAATTTTCAGGTGGCAGATATATGCAGGGATGGCATAGAAGCATATGAAAAGATAAAAGCAAATTCATATGACGGAATCATTTTGGACGTAAATATGCCTAAAATGGATGGTCTGCAGCTACTGAAAAAGCTACAGGAAGAGAAGATAAAAGCAAATGTCATAATGGTCAGCACACTGACTACAAAAAATGCTGAGACAACAATTATGGCACTGGAGCTTGGAGCTCTTGATTTTGTAGCTAAACCAACCAATATCATAGAAGCAAAAGGCGAAGATTTTAAGAACAGACTTATATCTGTTCTGACAGCGGTTTTACGCACAAGAAGCTCAGTCAGAACCCCTGTAGCAGCAAGACCTGTGACAAAGACAGAAAATCCTGTTACTACAAGTCCGATGATGAGACCACAGAAGGCAGCCCCGGTTAGAAAGCTTAAGGCAACAGGAAACAATAAGCTTGTTGCACTTGCCTGCTCGACTGGTGGACCTAAGGCCTTACAGAGTGTTATTCCGTATCTGCCAAAGAATCTCGATGCACCAGTGGTTCTCGTACAGCATATGCCAACAGGATTTACCAAATCAATGGCAGACAGGCTGAATGAAATCAGTGAGGTAGAGGTTAAAGAGGCACAGGATGGAGACAGACTCGAAAAGGGACATGTATATGTCGCACCGGGCGGTAAGCATATGACTGTAAAGCGTAATCCGGATGGAAGCCACAAGATTGCTTTGAATGATATGCCGGCAATAGGCGGGTTGAAGCCATGTGCAAATATTACATATGATTCACTGACAGACAGCGGATATGACCAGATTGTATGTGTTGTCCTGACGGGAATGGGTGCTGATGGTACCAATGGTATACTTTCTTTATGTAAGAAGAAACCGATTTATGTTATTTCACAGACAGCAGAGACCTGTGTGGTATATGGAATGCCGAAGGCAATAGCAGAGGCAGGAGTAGTTGATGAAGTTGTCGCCCTGAATAATGTCGCTAAAACTATCACAAAGAATGTGGGGGTAAGATAAATGGATGTAGGTCAGTATCTTGAGATTTTTATTGATGAAAGTTCAGAACATATTCAGACATTGTCTGATTGTATTATGACACTCGAGCAGGAGCCTGATAATAAGGACACAATAAACGAAGTGTTCAGAGCAGCACACTCTTTAAAGGGTATGGCTGGTACAATGGGATTTAAGAGAATGCAGCATCTCACCCATGATATGGAAAACGTATTCCAGGAAGTCAGAAGTGACAAAATCAAAGTTGACAGTGCAATGATAGACTTGCTCTTCAAGTGCCTGGATGCAATTGATAAATATGTTGAAAATATCAAGGAAACTTCAGATGAAGGAACAGAGGACAATGAGCTCATTATTAAAGAACTTAATGATTTCATTGCAAGAGCAAATGGAGAGGCTGTAGAGACACAGGCTGAGCCAGAGAAAAAGGAAGAGGCACCAGCTGCCCAGAGCGCAGAGGGTGATGAGAAGTATACTGCTATAGAATTAACTGACAGTGAGAAAAAGGCAGTTGACACTGCTATTGCAGATGGCAAGAAAATATATGGATTTACTGTTTTCGTCCAGCAGGAATGTCTGCTTAAGGCTGCAAGAGCATTTTTAGTATTCAGGGCAGTTGAGGACTTCTCAGACATTGTCGTATACAGACCAAGCTCACAGGATATAGAGGATGAAAAGTTTGAATTAGATTTCAGCTTCCTCGTTTCATCTGCTGAGGATATTGAAAAGATAAAGAAAGCTGCTGAGAATGTATCAGAAATAGAAAAGGTTGTCTGTGGTGAGGTCACATCCTTCAAGGTAGAGGGAGAAGAACCAGCAGCACCAGCTGAGACACAGGAGACAGCAAAGGAAGAGCCAGCGGCACCGACAGAAACAAAGCCGGCAGAGACAGCACAGCCAGTTGCTAAACCAGCAGAGCATAAGGCAGCTGCACCAGCCAAAAAGGCAGGAACTGGAAAGCCAGCTACAAGCCGTACAGTAAGAGTAGATATTGAAAAGCTTGATTTACTTATGAATCAGGTTTCAGAGCTTATTATAGCAAAGAACTCACTTGTTTCTATCAGCTCAAGTGAGGGACAGGATAACAGCCAGAATTTACATGACCAGATAGAGTACCTTGAGAGAATCACAACAAATCTTCATGAGTCAGTTATGAAGGTAAGGATGGTTCCTATCGAGTCTGTAACACAGAAATATCCTCGTATGATCAGGGATTTATCAAGAACACTCAATAAGAAGATGAATCTTGTTATCACTGGTGAGGATACAGAGTTAGACAGAACAGTAGTTGACCAGATTGGAGATCCATTACAGCATCTGCTTCGTAACTCAGCAGACCATGGTCTTGAGAGCAACGAGCTTCGTCTGGAGAGAGGAAAGCCAGAGGTTGGAACAATTTTCCTCAATGCATACCAGGAAGGAAACAATGTCGTTATCAAGGTTGGTGATGATGGTAATGGTATTGACACACAGGCTGTAAAGGCAAAGGCAATTGAGCGTGGT
>CAVFAM010000467.1:2598-5852 GCA_963620375.1 Bacteroidaceae bacterium | reverse complement strand
CAGGAGAACCTTTGCGATATAGTCAAAATCAATTCCGCCTGTACCTGCGATTTTGTTCATAAGACCCTCAGCCAATGCTGTGGTAGCCTTACCCATAACCTTAGGTCCTGCGACAGAGAAAATCGTTGAAACTGCTGCAAAAATCATAACAGCAATTATTGCGCCCCAGTATCTGCCCAGATACTTTATGAGCTTTTTGGTAGAGCCTTTAAAATCCTTTGGTTTTTCAGCCATTCCCGGGCCATGTCCCATAGGGCCTCTTGGTCTCTTTGAAGGCATCTTAGTCTGATTCATATTTTCACTCATCTTACATGCCCTCCTTGTCTGACTCATTCATATTATCGGCAGATAATCTGCTCTTATCTATATTGGTATTAACCTCTGTATTAGTATCTGCATTAGCAGCCGAACTATATCCTTCATCCAGTCCAAGCTCCCTGGCAGAAAGCTGTGACTGGGCAATCTGCATGTATACATCACAGTTTCTAAGAAGCTCCTCGTGGGTTCCCTTGCCGACGATTTTTCCATCATCAAGCACGATAATCTGGTCAGCATGTAAAATTGTGCTGATACGCTGGGCAACAATAATCACAGATGCGTTTGCTGTAACCTCAGCCAGTGCTCCACGCAGCTTGGCATCTGTTTTCATATCAAGAGCAGAGAAGCTGTCGTCAAATACATATATATGAGGATTTTTTGCAATAGCCCTTGCGATGGCAACTCTCTGCTTCTGTCCTCCTGATACGTTAGAGCCACCCTGGGCAATAGAGCTGTCATACCTGTCATTTTTATTCTCGATAAACTCTGTAGCCTGGGCTATCTCAGCAGCCTGCGCAATCTCCTCGTCTGTAGCATCCTGCTTACCAAATCTCAGGTTCGATGCTATGGTTCCTGAGAAAAGAATACCCTTCTGAGGCACAAAGCCTATAAGCTCACGAAGCTCCTCCAGAGAATAATCCCTGATGTCATGTCCGTCCAGCTCGATTGAACCGCCAGTCACATCATAGAAACGTGGAATCAGGTTCACCAGAGTAGATTTTCCGCAGCCTGTACTTCCTATAATAGCAGTTGTCTTTCCCGGCTCCACCACGAAATCAATATCAGAAAGCACATCCTCCTTGGCGGCAGGATATCTGAAATCAACATGGTTGAACCTGATAAGACCCTTATGGTTCTCCACTGTCACAGGCTTCTCAGGACTTTCGATAGAGCTCTGGGTCTTTATGACCTCATCGATACGGTCAGCAGCAACTCCTGCTCTAGGCAGCATAATAGACATGGCTGACAGCATGAGGAAAGCCATAACAATCATCATTGAATAAGTGATGAAGGCGGTCATGGTGCCCACCTGCATTGAACCATTGTCTATTCTTCCTGCCGCAATCCATACTATTCCTAAAGTGATACAGTACATAATCATGGACATGCCCGGCATCATAAAGGTCATGACACGGTTTGTGAAAAGCTGTGTACGGGTGAGGTCTTTATTTGCCTCGTCAAAGCGCTTCTCCTCTTCCTTCTCACGTCCAAAAGCCCTGATAACGCTAAGACCAGTAAGAATCTCACGGGATACAAGGTTTACCTTGTCAACCAGGGTCTGCATGATTTTAAACTTAGGCATGGCAATTCCAACCAGTGTAAAAATAAATGCCATAATCGCAATAACTGCAACGACGATTACCCACTCCATGCCTGACTTGGTATTCGCCACCTTGATGATTCCGCCGATACCAACGATTGGAGCATAGAGCACCATACGAAGCATCACGGCAGTCACCATCTGTATCTGCTGGATATCGTTTGTGCTTCGGGTAATCAGGGATGCAGTTGAAAATTTATTAATCTCAGCATTGGAAAAACCAACTACATTTGAAAATGTCTTCTCCCTTAAGTCCCTGCCGACACCGGCACCAACTCTGGAGGCTGCATATCCTACAACAACTGCTGCAATAAGCATAACTGCTGCAAAAATAAACATCTTGCCACCGGTTCTCCAGAGATAGGCAATCTGGTTAGCATCTACATCCACACCAGCGTTTTCATCACACTTTGTGGCAAAGGCAACGCCCATGGACTTAAGAGTCGATGAGCCTACTGCATCAATCTTATCCTGCACGCTGGATCTGATTTGTGTGATAATGTCATCAGTAAGCTCCACGCCCTGTGGGATAGCAGATGCGTCCACATCCATTTCCTGTCCCGACTGGAATACCTGATAAGCCATAACAAGAGGAACCAGTAGCTCCTCGTCCATATCCTCCAGTGTGTCCTTGTCTGCCGTGAGCCTGTAAGTCTTTATTTCTGCTCCAGTCTCTGTCTGCTCATCATCAGATGCGCTCTCATCACTTACTGCCTCATCCGAATAACAGGCTGTAAAAGCCTCCTTCTCATCCTCAAGCATAAAGGTCTGCGCCATCTGGTAGTCTTCCTCAGTAATCTCCTCTGGCAGGATATGCTCGATACCATGATTCTGGATGCCTACGTCAATGATGTTTGACGTGTATTCCGGCAAAGCCAGGTCACAATAAGCCTGAGCAAAGAGAAAAACAAAAATCACAATGATCCATCGCCAGTATGGAATCAAATTTTTGAATATTTTACTCATAAACAATTCCTTTCATTTTACCTATATCTATCGTATTTCCAACATCTGGATAAATGCGTATACACTCTATTTTATCAGTACCAAGGTGGAATACAATAAAAAAAGTATAAAGAAAGAATAAAATATAAGTCTAAATTCCTACTTATGCCAGAAAAACCGTTCCCTCCTCAAAGCTGAACTCCCTGTCAACGGCTCTTAAATATTTTTCCCCAAAGCTTGCTGCTGCAAGCATAGGTGCATAGGCATCTCTGCCGCTGATATTTAACATATATGGGAAAGCCCCAAAGTGGCTCTTGTAATCCGCTGCAAAATCAAGAATCCCCTCCTGAATATCCATGATTCCCTGCTGGTTGCTGTCATACCTGCCAAACTGCAGGGTAATATCCAGCCCATCAATATATCTGTCTGCATGGTTTAGGCGCACCTTATTGCCAGCATCAAAGTCACTGAATTGAGGTGTGGGCGACGAGAGCAAAAGCTCCCAGAAAATATTGTAGTCCCTGTTTGGGTCATGTTTTTTAAGCAAGTCCCTGTTATGGGACTGGGAATATAAATAGGAAACAAGTCTGCCGCTCTGTAAAAATGTTTCCGAGGCATCAGGCTCAGCATTTGTAACTGTATTGGTTCCAGCAATGATTCCGTATATATC
>CAVFAM010000467.1:0-2588 GCA_963620375.1 Bacteroidaceae bacterium | reverse complement strand
GTATATATCTGTGTCAAGCTTCCAGACATTTTTCGCCAGATAGTCCAGACTAACCGCACCGCTTCCAGCCCAGCCTATGTCAACTGCTGCTGCTTTTGTGGCATCTCCGATTAGATTACTGTAATATCTGCAGGCAGCGGACTGCTTTGACTCATATAAGGCAGTTATATCGTCAAATGAATCAAGGACATAGTTTTTTACAAGGTCTACGTTTTTGCTGGTTAGTGCTGCATCCATTTTGACAGGGCACTTGTTTGCGATTGCCCTTTGTATTGTCAGGATTTTATCGGCTTTGGCACTATCCGCTGAGTCATGCTGGGGGATAAGCCCCATGCTCTCAAATGCCTGACCCACCGTAATATTCTGATTGACCTTGTGGAGTAAAAAACGCCTGACAAAATCATATCTGTTGTATCCAGCCATAAGTATAGTTGCAGCCTTTCTCGACCAGTAGGCATACTCTGTGGCAGCCTCCGGATAAAGCCTGTCATATACCTGTTTTAAAATGTCCCCATCCCTTGATAAAAAGAGGATTTTATCAATATTATTTTTTTGACAGTAATCATGTATAAAGGCGCAGTATCCCACTACAAACAAACCGCCATAGACATAGCCATATTCATATGCCATTGAGTAAGCTTTTGTACCACAATACAGTTTGTTGTTGACAATGCCCCTGTAGGCACTGCCGATTATTGCGCTCATATCATATGGACGGTAGAGCAGGGAGCTTTTATTTACATTAGGATAATACAGGGTAGAAAAGCCTGCCTTTTCAGCCATTTTTATGTCACTGTTTACATTGTCGCCTACATGTATAAAAGACAGTTTTCGGGCTTCTTTTCCCTTTGTATAATTTGCAGTCTCAAAATCAGACCTTGCGATATCATAAAGCCCACCATCACATTTGCCGGCACCATATTCACAGGACACATACAGCTTCTTATAACCAGTGTAGCCGTTTCCCCCTAAAAGCGTCTCTATATCATCTGCGCATATGTACATGTCAGAAATGATAATTATGGTCTTTCCATGGGACAGCAGCCTGTTGTATACCTGCTTCATAAAAGGATTGGCATAGCACATCAGCTTTTCCATATTGAGCTCAAGCTCCATGCCATAGGAAGCATCGATTCCCACCTCACGCCCTATCCTCTCCCAGATTTCCCTTAGGGTAACTTCATAGTTTCCATAACGGGAAAAATGGTCTTTGCGTGCCAGATACTCCTGCTCCTGCCTGATTCGCTTAAAGTCCAGTATGCCCAGCTTTTCCTGAAGCAGGAAAAATAAATCATCTGGTGCTGAGAAGGGTCTTAAAATAAGAGTGTCAAATATGTCAAAGGACACCACATCATAGCCCATAAGCTCCTCAACAAAGCTGTCTACAGACAGCTTCTGGTATCCGGCATGAAGCTTCTCTGACTCACTGCAGGAAACCGGCAGATGTCTGGTCTCATACATACTGGCTTCCGGCATCTCTCCAAGCCTTGTCACATGGAATACATAGTAGGCCAGATTAAGCCATAATAAATACAACCATGACAGCAGGCATCTTATGCCGCTTGAGCCATCATGGATTTTGTGATAGCGCTTTGAAATCCCTATGTGTCTGTTAACTAATGCGTTGTATATTTTCTGTCTCATGAGATGATATGCCTTTCTTTATCCTGAATATTGTGTCGACCACTTTCTATACATATTATCACAACCAGTGGTTGTATTGTAGGTAAAGTTATAGCCCATCCTGGATTTTTCGGATGGGCTATGTGTTTATCCTAGTCTATCATTCTTAAAATTGTGCAAAATTATCCGTTCACAGATATACATAAGTCTTGTGACAGCTAAATCTATATCAGCCCCTGACATCTCATGCTCGTTGTAATCTCCATGATAACACTTATTTCTAAGCCTTGTAATTCCTCCCACCAGACCAGTATCTATCTCAAACTCAGTCCCACAGTTTGAAATCTTATCAATCCCCATCTCATGAAGGATATTAACAATTTTATCATTTCGTCCTATATCTGTCAGCTCACATAGCTTTTGCTTAAATGAGCTTTTAACAGATTCCCTTTTCATGCTATCCTCAATGTTCAATATCTCAAGCACCTTTTTCATTACTTCATCTGCCTTATCTGGTTCAACTAATTTATTAGCACCATTAAGGTTCTTATAGTGCTTCTCAACAAACTCAATAATAGAAAAAAGATGGAAAAACTTACTGTACTTATTCTCCTGTCCCAAAGCCAGATAAAACTCATCCAGCATATAATTAATATCTGTATTTGTGCAATCCGTATAGTCCAGGAAATCCTCTACAGGCATCCTTCCATATATCTTTAGGTATACTCTGGAAGAAATGGTAATTGGTTCAGCTTCTATTGTAATCACCTGGCACTTCTTCCCATCTATCCAGGTGGTCTTTATCTCATTTTCCTCCCCCTGATTAACTACCTGGCCAAAAAGCTCATACTCCTTATTGTCCCATGCCGCATTCTCTATGTCCGCCTCAACTCTGGGTTGATAGCTGTGCTTATTACAATTATGAACACTCAGAAGAAAACTTAATGTTCTACACACCCTGTATA
>CAVFAM010000466.1:0-9115 GCA_963620375.1 Bacteroidaceae bacterium | reverse complement strand
CGACATTCGCCATCCATGGCTCAGGTCTCGCTCTCGGCAACGTCCTGTTGCCGAGCTGCTGGGAAACGTACAGAGCATTAAGAAAATCTAACGTCCTACACAAGCCCCAAATTTCATCCCCCTGCCGCCATATCCCATCGCTACCTTGTTAAATCAGGTCAAAAAATGCAACCAATTGAACCTGCTTTTAGCAGGTTCTCTGGTTGCAATAAAAGTACCAAACTTTCAAAAATCCAAGTAAGAGTACTCAATCAGATTTCGATAATTTATTATCTAACATGAAAGCTGCGCTCGTCTTCGACTATGGGTATCTCATGATACTCCAGCCTGTCGATTTGGATGTATGAGCCTTGATTTATGAGCTTTAGCATCTCGTTTATCTGCTCCTCGGTGCCTTGGGCTTCCATGCTGACTGAGCCGTCCCATTCATTTTTGACCCAGCCGGTTATTCCTAGTCCGTTTGCTGCGTACTGGGCTCTGTATCTGAAGCCTACGCCCTGGACTGAGCCTGTGAATTTGTATGCTTTTCGTATCATATTATGCCGCCTTATTGTAATCAATTACAGATATTTCCTGCATCAACTGTTTTGCAGCATTTACCAGCTTTTCCAAATGTACTGCCACCTCATTTGTATAATAAGTTTCTCCACATTGGGCACATTCCATACATGGTACGTTTTTTATAACAATCACACAATCCTTATAATTTACCACATGAGTTGTTGTAGATTGCACAACTTCATCGCATTTACAATACATACACATATTACACACGCCCCTTTCTTGTTTTTCCATCTTTTTCAAATTTCTGTTCGTTAGGAATATAAACAGTGATTATATATAATATTTTTCCATCTGTTCCAACAACTGCATGAAGATATCTACCAGCAGTATTCAAGCCAAAGACCAAACAACTTGGATTGGGATAGTCATCTGGATAATCTTCTATTATCTCTCCCTCATTTATACATCGTGTGAGGTCATCAATGCTTATGTCTCTTTCATTCATTCTCTCTAGGCAATGTTTTGACCACCATATTTTTGATTCATTATATAGTTGTCTAATCAACTCTATTGTCATGTAATTATATGCTCCCCTATTTTCATTATATACTTTATAACGCACAAAAGCACCCCCTTATTTAAAAGGGGATGCTCATCTGCTGATTATCCAAAGTATCTCTCAAGTAATCCCTTAAGTGCTTTGCCGTGGCGTGCCTCATCTCTAGCCATCTCATGAACTGTATCGTGGATTGCATCAAGGTTATTCTTCTTAGCACATGCTGCCAGATCTACCTTACCCTGTGTTGCTCCAAACTCACAGTCTACTCTCCATGCGAGGTTTTCCTTTGTAGATGATGTCATATTCTTCTCAAGGTCTGAGCCAAGCAACTCTGCAAATTTTGCTGCATGCTCTGCTTCTTCGTATGCTGCCTTCTCCCAGTAGAGTCCGATTTCTGGATATCCCTCTCTGTGAGCGATACGAGCCATGCAGAGATACATTCCAACCTCTGAGCACTCTCCCTCGAAATTTGCTTTTAACTGCTCAAAGATGTATTTCTTATCCTCTTCGCTGATGTCTGGGTTATTCTTTACTGTTGCTGCGTATACGCCGAACTCATGCTCTGCTGCAAGCTTAAGCTCGCCCTCTACCTTTTTGAATTTTGATCCGTCTACATGACATACTGGACACTCTGCTGGTGCCTCATCTCCCTCATGAATGTAACCACATACTGGACATACCCACTTTGCCATAATAAATTTCCTCCTTAATTTATACATTTTATTTTGTGTAATTTTTTAAAGACAATCCTCACAGGTTCCATAGAACTGTAAATCATAGCCTTTTATTTCACCATTAAAATTTTTAGAAGCTTCCGCTATAATCTTCTCATCTGCTACATAGTCTAAATCAAGCACTCTTCCACACTTCCTGCACACAAAGTGATTATGCGCCTCCGTGAATCCGTCGAAATGGTCGGGTCCTATCCCTGTAGATATCTTAAGTATCTGACCATTCTCCGCCAGAAAAGAAAGATTCCTGTATACAGTTCCAAGGCTTATGTTTGGCTCCTCGACCTGTACACTTTCGTAAACCATATCAGCAGTTGGATGATCTCTTCTGCTCTGCAAATTTTTCAAAATACACTCTCTTTGTCTTGAATACTTTGCCATAATTCCTGCTTTCTTTTAAAATAGTAATAGTTACTAATATCAATATACCATGTTTTTAAAAAATGTCAACATAAAAAATAATTTTTTTATTTTCTTTTATATTACCTTGTATTCCAGCCATTTTCGGCTGACAAACCGCCATACAAAGAATATGAATCGAAATGTCCAGTCTACTATCATTGCAAGCCAGACTCCTATTGCTCCCCAGCCCAGCCAGATACCAAAGACTATGCTAAGGAGAATTCTAAATACTACCATTGAAAAAATGGATATAAACATACAGTACTTCACGTCTCCTGCCGCACGCATGGCATTTGGCATGGTGAAGGCTGTCGGCCACATAAACATAGCCATGCCATCATGAATCATGACAAGTATATAGGCATACTTATATGCTTTTGGTGATAAGGCAAATAGCTTAAGCAGCCATGGCAGGGATATAAGGATTACTGAATTCACTGCGATTGTTATGAGATAGGTTATCTTCCATAACTTCTTGGTATAGTATACTGCCTGATCCTTGGCTCCTGCTCCCATGCACTGCCCTACAACTGTAATCATGGCAAGGTTCATAGCCTGTCCTGCGATACAGCCCATGGCATCCAGTGTGTTTGCCACTGCATTTGCCGCAATCTGATAGGTTCCAAAGAGGGCGATTATGCTGACTACAAGCACTCGTCCAAGCTGGAACAAGCCGTTTTCTATGCCGCTTGGAATGGCAATGTTTAGTATTCTATGCACCATGTCCTTTTCCCATATCAGGACTTCCTTCATATTGACAGAGACCGGAAGCGTCTTCTGCGTTGCCAGCTTAAGCAGGACAAGGGCTCCAAGTATTCTGGCTGCCAGGGTGGAAAGGGCTGCTCCTGCCGCCCCCATGGACAGACCAAAGATTAGGATAGCATTTCCTATTGCATTAAATATATTCATGCCGATTGATATTTTCATAGAGATTTTGGCATTGCCCATAGACCTGAAAATCGCTGCACTGGCATTATAGACAGCTATAAAAGGGTATGACCATGCCGAAATTAAAAAGTATATGCAGGCACTATCCATTACATCAGACTCGATTGCGCCAAACAGGAGCCTGAGTATGGCTTTATTTCCTATTATAGATACAAGCATAAAGCCAGCTGCTATGACAAAGGCTACTGTGATAAGCTGGGTTGCCGCTCTTGATGCGCTTTTTGGATTTTTGCTGCCCAGATACTGGGATACGACTACAGCACCGCCTGTTGCGACTGCTGCAAATATACTTATAAGAAGATTATTTATCATATCAACAAGAGAGACGCCTGACATAGCCGCCTCTCCTGCATATGAAATCATGACTGTATCCACCATACCTACTGTTATGGCAAGGATTTGTTCTATGATAAGTGGGTAGATTAATTTTTTGAGTTCTGCTGATGTAAACATACTTTTTTGCATTTTATTTCACCTACAATTTCTTAATGTATGCCCACATAATACACCTACTCAAGCTGTAATTCCATCATGTGATGATATATTCCATTCTGTTTTTTAAGCTCTGCCGGACTGCCCTGCTCTGCAACCACGCCATCCTTTAAGACTACAATTTTGTCTGCCCCATCCACAGTTCTCATTCTGTGGGCAATGATTAAGACTGTCTTGTTCTGGATGAGGTTTGATATGGATTCCTGAATCAGGGACTCATTATCCACATCCAGTGAAGCTGTGGCTTCATCCATCAGAATAATAGGTGCATCCTTTAAGAAAGCTCTGGCGATTGATATTCTCTGTCTCTCACCGCCTGATAATTCAGAGCCATTTTCGCCCACCATTGTATTCCATTTGTCAGGAAGCTTCTCCACAAATTCCTCGCAGTGGGCAAGTCTTGCTGCCTGCATGACCTCCTCGTCTGTGGCATCCTTTTTACCGATACGGATATTTTCCATTATAGTGTTGTTAAAAAGGATGACATCCTGAAATACTATTGAGTACAAGGACATAAGCTTCTCCGGGTCAATCTGGGCGACCTCCATGCCACCGACTGTGATTTTTCCCTTATTGTAATCCCAGAATCGTGTAGCCATTCTGGAAACTGTGGTCTTACCACCGCCTGATGGTCCAATCAGGGCTGTCACCTCGCCCTGCTTAGCTGTGAAGGACACGTCCTTAAGCACCTGCTCCCCATCATTGTAGGAAAATGCCACATTGGAAAACTCAATGTCATAGCCCTTGTTGTCAAGCCTGTCTCTTCCTGTCTGCTCAGGATGGGAAAGAATCTCATCCATTCTCCTGCAATTTGTATCAAGGCTGATTATTGCGGCAAAATTCTGTAGAGCAATCTGCAATGGGTCATACATCCTTGTCACTACCAGCAGGAACATGAAAAAGGTCACTACATTTATCTCTCCCTGGATGAGGAGGGCACTGCCAACTACCGCAACTGTACCGATGCCAAATTTTAAAACCATCTGGGCTGAGCTTACAAAGACTGCTGTCACAAACTCTGAGACCAGCGAATGTTTTTCAACTGCCTTGATTTTCTTATTGAGTCCTGCCATGTAAGTATCTGCCATATTGTTTGAGCGCAAATCCCTGACAGTCTCAAGCCCCTCCTGGATGCCATCCAGACAGTCAAGCTTGTAGGCAAGACTCTTTTGATTTAAGCTGTCCATCACTCTTCTGGCAAAAAATACAATCAGAAAAGCCACAGGCATTACCCATACTGCTGCCAGTGCCATCTTCCAGTTAAAGGCAAAAAGGCTAATCACAATAATTGCACTTGAGATAAATGAGCCTACAAGCTCCGGTATCCAGTGGGAGCTGCCGGTCTCGATTAAGGCACAGTCTGACATGATGGTGTTGGTCAAATCAGACAAGTCCTTTTTTCCAAAATATGACAGGGGCAGCTTTCTTAATTTTTCTGCCAGTCCCCTACGTCTCACACCACTCTCAATATAGGTTGAGAGGAAGGTTGACCTGTACTGGAAAATCGTTGTCAGAATGATAAGTATAAGCGACAGGATTATACCAGCCACGAAAAATCCTATTTTTTCCCTGGGCAAATCTCCATCCAGTAAATATGAGGTGAGCACATACAGAAGTCCCACAGGAAGCATAAGGGCAAGATTTGCAAGTGTCACTGCAAAAAAGGCTCGTATCATATCCTTTGCGCCCTTATCAGATAGAGCGTACTTGTGTTTTAACATTTGAACCATTATACTGCACCTGCCTTTCCTACTTTCCAGCTGACTGAATGATTGTACTGCTCCCACATGTGTGAGTATATTCCAGCCTTATTCAAAAGCTCTTCATGAGCGCCCTGCTCTGCGACTCTGCCATCCTTCATCACATATATGCAGTCAACGTTTTTGACAGTTGAAAGCCTGTGGGCAATCATTATTACGGTTTTATCCTTAGACAAATTATCAAAGGCTGCCTGCACAAGCCTCTCATTGTCAGGGTCTGCAAAGGCTGTCGCCTCGTCAATGATAAGGATTGGAGCATTCTTTAAAAAGGCTCTGGCAATGCTAAGCCTCTGGGCTTCGCCGCCTGACACATACACACCCTTTGAACCTATAACTGTATGTATGCCCTCTGGGAATTTGTCTATAATATCCATGCACTGCGCCTCTTTTAAGGCTTCCATAACCTCTTCCTCTGTGGCGTCCGGTCTGCCCATGCGGACATTTTCCAGTATGCTGGTCTTTAAGAGCTTACTGTCCTGAAATACATAGGATACCTGATTCATAAGCTCCCTGCTGTCTATGTCCTTCACATCCACTCCGCCAATTTTAATTTTGCCTGATTGCACATCCCAGAATCTGGCTATTAAGGATGCCAGTGTGGTTTTACCGCTTCCGGAAGGTCCTACAAGGGCTATATGCTCGCCCTCTTTTATGGAAATAGAAATATCGTCAACCGCATTGCCCTTTTTCTCATCATAGGAGAAAGTAACATGCTCAAGGCTCACAGACGCATCCTGTGACCTGACTGCCCTCTGAGCCTCTGCAAGCGGCTTGGCATTTAGAATTTCATCCATTCTGTTTAAGGAATCCTCAACCATCATCTGTGCCTCACCTGCATAGGCAAGCTTCATCAGGGTGACAGTCAGGATAGAGGTAATCAGGATATAGAAAATAATATTTAATACAAACTCATCTGTAATGCCTTTTCCTGTAAAAATATAAGCTGCAATGATGAGTGCCACAAAGACTCCGTTTGCCGCTGTGGTAAAACCAACCATAGGCTTCATCATCTTTTTGGTGTAGCTTAGAGTCCATTTCTCATAGTCATCAATTGACTTTTTAAATCTCTTGAATGAGAACACACTCTGACCAAAGGTCTTTACAACTGGTATTCCACGCACATACTCCACCGCCTCTGCTGACATGGTTTCCAGTGCGTTCTGGTACTGCTTCATATCCTCTGCAAGCTTTGGTCCCATCATGGATGTTCCCATGAGGACAAAGGCTATGACTGCTGGAATCAAGCTGATAAGTCCAAGTCTCCAGTCAAACACAAACATCATAATTATTAAACCTACAGGCGTAGCCTTTGACACTACCTTATCCGGCAGATTGTGTGCCAGAAATGTCTCTGTGGCTGCACTGGAATCCATAACAACCTTTCTGAGCTTGCCTGTGCCCTGCACCTCAACATATCCAAGTGGCAGCTTCATGATATGCTCCATCATCTCTGTCCTCAGATTTGCCTGCACACGGAAGGCAACCATATGGGAGCACATGAGGGCTGCTATGTATATGAGCATGGCAAGGAGCGAAAATCCTACCGCCTGCCAGCCGTAATCCTTAATGTGTACAGCCTCCTCAAAATGAGGTCTTACCTCAAGTATTTCTTTTATGATACGCCAGATATCATAAAATGGTATCAGTGCAGTCAGGGCACTGACTGCTGCCAAAACGCATGAAACATATGCCAGATATTTGCAGCTTCCAGCGATTTCAAGCAGTCTCGACAATGAGCTTTGTTTCTTTTCCTTCACAACGCATCCTCCTTTTTTATAACTAATTCAAGTTAGTATAATCTAACTCAAATCTATTTTTAAAGCAGATTATATTAATAATCTGCCTATTGTGAACTTATATTGTTGTAACTTCAGAAAATCTGCCAGCTTCTCTCTGTGCATGGCAGCTGTCGTGTTTTCCTGCATGCTCAGGCATCAGAGTCAGAGGTCTGCCTTACTATCTCCTTCCAGCCTGCATAACGGATTTTTCTCACAGTCTCCATAAATTTACAGGCTTCCTCATAATCCTTCTTATGGGTCACAAGCTCATATATATACTGCCAGCCCATACGACAGTAGACATGGATGAAAAAATCATCTACCTTGTCTCCACCCTTGACATACCGGGTCAGAAACTTCCTGTAATAACTCTCCTCAATCTCTGTGAGCTGGTCAAAATATGTCTCATACCTGGTGCCCTGGGAATGGCAGAATATCAGGTAAAATTCATCCAGATACTGATACACATATTCAAGCACCTGATTTGTGCCCTCATCTCCTGCATCAGAGACTGCTGCAATATCCTCACACTCATCTGCCCTGCCTATGCTGTTTAAATAAAGCTCCATAAGTCCGTCTGCCGCCTCTGAAACCACAGCGGAAAAGAGTCCTGCCTTGTCGCCAAACCTGGTATAAATCGAGTTCGTGCTGACACCGCTTGCTGCTGATATGCGCCTTAGGCTGGCATCGTGAAAACCATATTGTAAAAATTCTGCTTTGGCACTCTCCAAAAGGATTTGGGTGACACCCGCTTTTTCCTGTCGCATTTGTATCTCCTTTTTGTAACAGTGTTACAATAACACTGTTACATAATATTGTCAAGTTTTTTCAGCCCATTTATATTAAGCTCATATCTGGTATCACACACCTCATCTATATATTTTCTGTCGTGGGATATGCTTATAACCGCTCCTTTAAAGTCTTTTATCATTTTTCTGATTACAGGGCCAGACAGGGGCGAAAAGTTTCTGGTAGGCTCATCCAGTATCAGGACATTGGCTCCGCTTAAGCTCATTTTAAGCAAAAGTACCTTTGCCTTCTGACCTCCCGATAACTCCCTGATTGGGTGCTCCATCTCGTCTGGTGTGTACTTTAAGGAGCCTAGATAAGTCCTTATTCTGGTGCTCTCCTCCTTGTCCCCGGACTGGTTTAAAAATTCAACAGGAGTCACGTCAAGGTCAAGCATGTCCTCATAATTTTGCGGCATGTATTCTGCCTTTATGTCTGTACGCTTCAAAAGCTCATCTGCGATTTTTCTAAGAAGGGTTGTCTTTCCAGCTCCGTTTGCGCCCACAATGCAGACCTTTTCTGAGCCTCTGATTTTAAGCTTAATATCCCTGGCAAGGCACCTCGCCCCATCTGGAGTGGTAAGCTCTGGCAGCTCATACTCTATGACAGTTTTCCCTGCCGGCAGATAAGACTTGTCATCTCCAAGCTTAAAGAATATAGCCTCCTCATAGTCTGGCATCTGGGTCATCTTCTCATCCTCTTTTTCAAACCGCCTGCCCATAGCCTTTACTGTGTGCATTTTATCCTTCAGGTTCTTGGCAACAGATGGAGCCTGTCTGGAACAGGCAGACAGGGCATGGTCAACGCTCTGCATGACCCTCATGTATTTTTCGTCACGCAGCTTCTTTTCCCTCCTGTCACTTAGTGCCATCTGCTTCTGGTGCTCAAAGCTCTTGTCCCGCTCCTCCATGTATCTCGCATAAGGCAGCTTTGCCACTGTATATCTGGACTCAGTCTTGCGCTTTATCTGCTCGATGTGGATTACCATGTTTGCAGTGCGCTCAATCAGGGTCTCATCATGGGAGACAAAGAGGACTATGTGCTCCCAGTCCTTTATAATCTGCTCAAGCAGCTCAAGGCTTGCTATATCTATGTCATTTGACGGCTCATCAAGCAATAGGACTGACACATCCTCTATCAGAAGCCTCATCA
>CAVFAM010000465.1:2792-4335 GCA_963620375.1 Bacteroidaceae bacterium | reverse complement strand
CCATGTATTTTGCCCTGGAATACTTCTGCTGGCTTAAATCCAATGAGTTTTTAGGCTCCTCCAGCCCATAAAAAGCCTGACTGACATTGACATACGGCATTTCGTCAGCACCATGTAACTGCTGGTTCAGATAGTGGGTCGGAACAGGATAAGGGTCGTATTCGGGACTTATGCACTCAGAGCTTAATTGCTTTTGTGCCTCCTCTGTCAATTCAGATTTTTTAAATCCATAAAAGATAACCCTTTCTCTTCCCTGGGGCACTCCATAGCAGGCAGCATTTAAAACCCTGGCTGGTACTACCAGATAACCACCATTGCAGACAGAAGAAAAATCATTTTCTATTATTTCCTTTGCATCTTTTAAATTGGTCAGCCCCTTTACATTTTCAGCAATAAACATCTTGGGCTTGGTAATGGCAATCACCTCTCTCATCCACATATACAGGTGTCCCCTGTTCTCAACTGTAGGTGTATTGATGTCTATCTTTTTACCATTGTGCCCCTTATCAGTGTCAAAGCCCATCCTTTTTCCCGCAACTGAAAAGTCCTGGCATGGGAAGCCACCCGTTACAATGTCTATCTCATCTGGAAAAATATTGATTTTATTCTCCTTTTGCAATTTTACCAAATCCACTATACTATCCAGGTAGTATGCTGATGTCTCTAAGCCCCTCCTGCCAAAGTAATTGCTCCACGCCGCCTTTGCCTCTGGCTTGATGTCATTTGCAAACACTGTATGAAATTTATTCTTTGGCAGCCTTACCCAGCCTTCCCTGCTTTTCTTTATCTTCCAGTCTTTGTGTATATTTACATTTACTGATTGTGCCAATACCTCAAAGCCTCCCTCGAAGCCCAGATCCATCCCGCCACAGCCTGAAAAAAGTGACAGGACATTCAGCACCTTATTTTCTCCACTTTTAACACCAGACTTCATCCTTTCTGGTTTTTTGGCTCCGCAGGGAATGAACCATATTCCACTTTGTTTTTTGGCGCCTTTTATTCGGTTTTCGTTACATAATATCTGAATTCTTCTCGGCGAAACATTCCATCTTTCGGCTGTTTCGGCTACTGAAATGTAATTTTCCATTTTATCTTCCTTTCCACTATATTCTATTCGTTTGTGCGAACCATTTCAATAGGATGTTCGGCTTATATGCTACTTATTACAAAACTCTTGTATTTTGTAATAAGTAGCATATAATAAAAGTAGGGAAATTCCTACTTTCCCTAATCTAAATATAAGGAGGTAATAGTATGACATCAACTACATTCATAGACAATGCAAAGGTCCTGTCAAAGGGTCAGGTAACTATCCCAAAAGACGTCCGAGATGTACTGGGTGTTACTAACGGCGACCGAATCACTTTTGTTGTGGAAAACGGTTCAGTACACATTTTCAATTCGGCTGTTTATGCAGTGAAAATGCTTCAGGCTCAAATGTCTGGTCAGGCAGAAAACACAAATCTCAAATCAGAAGAAGAAATCATGTCTCTTGTAAAGGACATTCGTAAAGAAAGCGAGGACAAATGATACAATCTCTGTC
>CAVFAM010000465.1:0-2782 GCA_963620375.1 Bacteroidaceae bacterium | reverse complement strand
CTAACTCTGGATAATTCCAGATGAACACTTGTTATTTCTGGCGCTTTAAGCTGTATCTGCTCTCTAAAAAATGTCTGAGCAGCATTTCCCATCCATACTGTGTACTTACACTTACCATTATTTACACTAATAACAGCTCCTGCCTTTGATGGATCACTAACTAATGTAACCATGCTGCCAGCTACAATATCATTAGACGCTTCAAATACATTATTTGCTAATGGTGCAACAACCGGTGCTAGCTTGTCCTTGATATCATTATCATCTTCCACATCCATAACAAAGACTTCCATATTCTTGATTTCACTCATTGTTGCATCGAGAGCCTGCATAAGCTCAATAATAATTTCTACGTCATTGATTACTTTTTCCTTCAAAATTTCCTCAGATATAATTTGTGCCCAAGAATTACGACCCCCATCATATCTTTAATTTTCTGTCGCTCTTTGTTATTTATAGTCTCTCTGAAGATGCGATAAATTGTTATATACCAAATCATTCCACCATGCATCGGTGAGCTCAGGTAAATGACTTCCTAACCAATCGCTCATCTTCTCACCCAGTTGGTGCATGAAGATATTCATTTTTCCAATCATGTAAGACTCATTCATAGAAGTATCCTTTCAAACGATTTTCATACGTATTTCAAACGAAAAAAACGTGTAAATTTCTATGTTTTAGTTCGAATTTATATAATTTCAAACGATTTTCATACGATTTATATTCGTTTCTTCAATAAATCAAGTGCCATTTGCAGATGAGTTAACATTTCTACACTTTCCATTTCTAAAATATACCGTGTAGCTCTTCCATTTCCCACCTTTTTAATAATATGCCTTTCATCCTCTAATGACGTTACTGCTTTTCGCAAACGATATTCTGTCAAACCAAGTGTAGGAGCTATTTCTCTTAACGATTTATCTGCCCCATTCTTTACAAAATATCTCAATGCTATTTTTTCATCATCCGTTAAATCCGGATAAGAATCTACTAAATCAATATTCCAAATTTTTAGTTCTGTATGTTCAATATCAGTAATAATTTCTGGTCTTCTGAAATCATTTGTGATTGCTGTTTTAAAAATTAATGGTCCGCCATAACCCTGACGTTCTGAAGCTCCTAGCCATCTAAAGTATTTCATTACAATTTCATTTCTAGGTCTCGAATCTCCACCCATTAAAAATTGTTGCGTGGAAACAAGCATCTTGCCTGGATTAACAAATTTAAACCACCCATCAAAAACTTCTATTTTTGTAGAAGGATACCCTTGTACGTAATCCGCATGTGCTATGCAATTTACCAAACACTCTCTAACTGTTTCATCAAAATCTGAAAAAGGTATTCGTAATTGATATTGATCAAGCTCAAATGATTCTTTTAATAAAATAGATATTTTTGCCTGTGTGATAGTATAAAAATTGTACAAATTCATTTCATAGTCACTAGGCTCATCATCAGTTATACGGTCAAGCCATCGTGAATTATTCCCTCTACGATTAAAGTAATCCACATGATAATGAGGGTAAACTTCATGTATAGAGTTTACCTTCCCTAAAAATAGTAAGGTTCCTCTTTTTATTTTAAATTCTCCAGTAATTCTATCCTTAACTGCACCTCCAATTTCTATTAAAAATGATTCATTATTCATCTCAAGGAAATTTTTCTTAGGATACCTTTTATTAATGCGTTCCTTAAAGGATAAGACTGAGTCCAAATCCAAATCATCCATTCCAAATACATCCAACACTACGTCGTCTTGACTTGGCTGGGCATTTCTCATAAATGTAGCTATTTCTTCTTTTGTTGCTCTTCGATCTCCATCTCCTGTTCTAATCCACGTATTTTCTAACTTGTCATTAATATATACTGGCTTCATCCCTTCAGGAGCCTCTTTAACATTCACAAGAATTACTGTTTTATCATCAAGTTTATATTCTGTAACATCCTCATTTGTAATATTTCTAAAACTAACCTTTGTTTTGTTACTCAACTGATCCCATAAACTAGTTATTGTTTTTGAAGCATTTCCAACACCCTGAATATCATTCTGTGGCATGCCCTCAACAACACCTAACACAATAATTCCACCCGATGTATTACAAAAAGAGGAATATGTTTCCCAAAATGCATTTGGCAATTCCTGTGCTTTCTTTAGTTCTATGAAATATTTTTCATGGACACTAAGCAACCATTCTTTTAATTCATCCGTGTTTGAAAATATAGGATTTCTCTCTTCCATCTAATTCCTCATTTCTTTAATTAGCCATATCTGAAATATCGATCTCAAAGGCAGGATTAAAATCTTTGTCCTCATCTTCGATAATAGTAATATTTCCCTTTGACTTAAGGGAATATGATGTATTCCACTGTCCCTTATGTTCTTCAAGTGTTTTGGTGCAGACACCATCCACTTTTTCCCGAAAACCAGCTGATGATCTCTGATACAGAGTTATAACAGAAAGAAGAACCTTGGGCTTACTATAAACCTTTGGTTCTTCTTTTTGTGGGACTATTCTTTTTTCACAGTCCCATTTCTTTAGCGTGTTCTCTTTATTCTAGTACAGCTTTGCACCCGCCGGGATATGGTTGTCCACCATGATCAGATGAAGTTCTTCATCCTCTGAATCCTTGAGGTTGTTTACTGCTGAAAGCAGCATACCACAGGACTCAATGCCCATCATGGCTCTCGGTGGCAGGTTGGTGATGGCGATCAGTGTCTTGCCAACCAGTTCTTCCGGCTCATAATAAGCATGAATACCGGAAAGGATTGTTCTGTCTGTAC
>CAVFAM010000464.1:801-3353 GCA_963620375.1 Bacteroidaceae bacterium | reverse complement strand
ATGTTAAAATTAATAAAAAATGAGGAGAAACTAAAATGACAACTGAAGAATTAAACGAAAAGTTAAATTTAATTCAAAAACAAAATGTGAAACCTCAAATTTACAAATAAAAAGTGCAATTCTCTTTCCAGTTTTTCAAATCAATATGATGGCGGTCATTGTAGATAGACCTGTTTTCTATAAGGGAAGAATAAAGGGTTTTTATGTGCGTGTGGGCGATAGTGATGATAACCCCGAAGCTTTTTCTATTCCTCCCCAAGCTCAACCCCCACATTCTCAGCTCTGTTAATAACCATCAAATCCGACCTTGTCTGGCATGAAACAATCTCCTGGTGTCTATTTGAGATAACAAGATACTTATTTCTGTTGTCAAACAATAGAGAAAGCCTTTTGCTGTATATGGAGTCATCAAGCTCCTCAATTACAAGTGAGGCATGGTACTTTTTCTTAAAAGACCAGATATCCATAAGACCAATGCCAGTACCGCCATCATTTGTGTGAGTGGAGGCTTCACAGGTACCGAATTTCATATATGTATCGATTTCAAAAGGAATTCCACTATCAGAAACAGAGATAGCAGGAGTTCCTTTTAATATTTGAAAAGATAGTTCTATTGATTTGCCATTGCAATGTCTGGTTGCAATAACTGCATTTTCCAGTAAATCTGAAAGCAAATGTACAAAATCCATTTCAGTAGCAGTGAAACGCTTTGCAGCAAAAAAGTCTGTGTCATAATGAAATTTTAAGGCGATTCCATATGTGGAAGCTTCTTTAACCATAAAAGAGATAATTGCATCTACCCCAGCATGATTTGTCTGTGGAATAGAGGAGCCGGATTGAGAACCCCAGCATGATTTGTCTGTGGAATAGAGGAGCCGGATTGAGAACCCTGACAGAGCAATTCCTGTCTGTATGTTTTTATAGAATTTATCTCTTCTGAGAGTGCCTGCCCCTTAGTCTGCAGGCTTTCAGCGCTCAAATCAGCCGATGAGGATAGGTAAGCACATACGGAATCTGCCATAGCATTTACAATTCTATTATCCTTGTGAATGATGGTGCCTAAGCGTTTGTTTTCGTTCTCAAGGCTTGCAATATAGGCTTCGTTTTCAAGCTTAGCTGCACGTAATGTTTTCATCTCTAAAAGACGTAATTTCTCCCTGTAGGTTTTAGTGATTTGAGTTCTCCACCAAAATAAGATAACAAATAAACAAATTGGAACTATGATAGCTGTTAAAAGGAGCATATGGTAAGGTTTAGTGACCAATGTACGCTCAAAAGTCAGAACCGTTAAGGCTAATAAGCAGGCGAAAGTGCTGTAGTTAAGCATTCCATTGAAAATAAGAGAAGAAATACCCTTATATAAACGATTCCTTTTTAGGTTATAAATTATGAGTGGCGCATATAGCACGCAGACAATTAGAGTAATTGTATTTGAGGATGATATATTTGTTGGAATGATAATCAGTAATGAACAAACAACAAAAGAAATAATATCAAATACTAATATATTAATGACGTATGATGTCAGAGATATACAAAAAATAATTTGCGAACAGCATTTCTGCTTTATGGCAAAAAGAATGAAGAAACACAATGCGGGAATAAAATATGATAAGGATGGAATCGAATTTTTAATAACAAAATGTATTACCGCAAGTAATAATGAAAAAGAAAAATACTCTACATAAGAACGTAAAACAGGTAAAAAAGATTTATTAATCTTATCACCGAAATAAAAGCTTGCGAAAAAAATAATCATATTTTTTAGGATTGAAATAAACATATAACTCCTTTTTCTAACAAAAAATAATATCTTCAATAGAATGAGAAAAAAACGCATAGTCCAGTAACCTCCTAGTAAAAGGAGGTGAGACGGATTATGTTAGAGAAAATATTAAGATTATGGTCTATTATTATAGATATTTAAAATGACGATTCGATTTTGTACTTGATGTGGAGTGCCTTTGGATGGCACTCCCACCATATTAACGCTTTTCAATAGGAATTTCTCCTACAAGCTCATTCCTAAATTTCCCTGCATAATGATAAATAAACTCCGTCAACGTAGGCACCCCACGCTCGTAATTAATAATCGCTGTGTAACTGCGTGCCAGGTCTTCAGGACTGCTGTTTGACCATGCCCTGTTAATGGCATTCTGCATAGCACGCTCGACGCTGGCCTGGGTTTTACCATGCTTGACAGCAATTTGTCTGGCAAGGTTTGGAGAAGCCTTTTTGGTGGCAATGATGATTGCCTCGGTTAAATATTCATAGCCGATTGCCTTTGGGCTGATTCCCACAGCATCCAGTTCATGGTGAATACGGATTGTGAGCTTGCGGTCCTGTTCTGCAGGTGTGATTGTAGGAGCTGCGTCTGGTGTGGAGTGTCTTCGGATGGCATTCCTCATCATGCGCAATAATTCTACAGGCTTTTGTGCAGAGTAGTCCTTCTCATATTTTGTGATTATAAAGTCGGCTCCAAGCTGTCTTGCAGCTTCAAGAGTTACATTGCTTGTGTTCTGTGTGGTAATTAAGACATAGGGCATTTTCTC
>CAVFAM010000464.1:0-791 GCA_963620375.1 Bacteroidaceae bacterium | reverse complement strand
ATCATGAAGCTTTGATAAAAAGAAGAGTCCGTTTCCTCCGCCTTCGTGCAGTTCTAAATCGAGGATAATTGCATCTGGCACATGGTATCTGACCATTTCAAGTGCTGTATTTGAATCATCTGTGATGCCAACAAGGCTCACATCATCAAGCTGGTCTATGTATGTCTCTATTTCGTCACATGCAAATTTATCGTCCTCAACTAATAAAATTGTAAGGCTTTGTTGGTTTTCCATATATTACTAATCCTCCGTGTAGCATCATTGTACTCTGGTGTTTGACAAAATTCAACATAAACCAATAAAAACTAACATATAAAAGTGAATGTAAAAATAGACCAAACTAAAGTAATCTGCCATTAGGGGAGGTAAGAAAGTCAAATCATAAACTACAATTCTTTTCTGGATTTATATACATATTTAATGTTGGATAAATTCAGTCGATGTAGAAATCCACTTTCACAATTGATTATTGAGTTACGCATAGTATATTTTATGTGATGCCTTTGATATTGGCTGATTTGCTAGGAGTGGTTCGGAACAAATCCTCTTGCATATATTAAAATGCTTCAGGATGAATGCCAGCAAAATTGACCGGTGGATAAGTCTGATAATAGGGTTACAATGCGGCTCGGCAGGAGTGACAGGAGGGTACTGCGACAGGCTTTTCTTATATTCTGAAAAAACATTACCTCCTTATTTGATAGAAAACAACAAAAACTAACAAAAACCAACATTTTAATAGACGAGGAGGGCAAAATGCAAACCTTATATATCATAGGAAACGGCTTCGA
>CAVFAM010000463.1:0-2423 GCA_963620375.1 Bacteroidaceae bacterium | reverse complement strand
GTTATGGAGTATAATCAGGATTGTACAGGAGAGAAGTATCGTGAGATTGCCCGTGCTATGGGTGTCAAGGATGTAGATTCTATGTCTCAGGATGAGTACAGAAAGGCAGCAATCGATGCAGTCAGAAAGCTGTCTGTCGATGTTGGAATTCCAACAAAGCTTGAGGCAATCAAGGAAGAGGATTTACAGTTCCTGGCAGAGTCTGCACACGCAGACGCATGCGCACCAGGTAATCCAAAGGATGCTAGTGTAGAAGACTTAAAGGATTTATTTAGAAAAATTATGTAATTAATAGCATAAAGAATTATAATGGCAGGCAGTCTGGAGAAAGCTTCGGGCTGCCTGTTTTTTTATATTATTTTACGTCTTAAGAAGCATCCTGATGAACTTTACGAGCAACATTGATTTGCATTTTACTACTGGAGTAGTATTGACACTCGTATAAGACTGTGGTAGTATGAAATTACAGATACTACTACAGTCTTATGAAAGGAGCAGCCATGGAAACTAAGCCAGATACGAAATTATTTGATTCCGAGCTAAAGGTAATGGATGTGCTTTGGAAGGAAGGGGACAAGCCTGCCAAGGAAATCGCAAAGACCCTGACAAATGAGCTTGGCTGGAACGTGAACACAACCTATACGCTGATTAAGCGCTGTATAAAAAAAGGTGCAATAGAGCGGAGTGAGCCTGGGTTCATGTGTCATGCGCTGATAGAAAAATCAGTAGTGCAGGAAGCAGAGACGGATGAGCTGATAAATAAGGTCTATGATGGCTCTGCTGACAAGCTTTTTGCAGCCCTGCTTGGCAGGAAGAAGCTGTCTAAGGAGCAGATTGAGAAACTGAAACAGATTGTTGGGGATTTGGAGTGAGGTGATGCATATGAGCCTGTTACAGATGAGCATAGCCGGAGCAGTGATGATTCTTGCGATTATAGTTATCAGGGCTTTGGCAATTAACCGGGTACCTAAAAAGACCTTTTTAGCACTCTGGGGTGTGGTGCTTTTGAGGTTGTTTATACCATTTACCCTGCCTGCGGTTACGAGCATTTACTCTCTTGCAGGATGGCAGAAAGCATATGACGGAGTAATTCCTGACAGCGCAATGGAGGGGCTTGCTGGGATTTCTTCTGGAATTAAGATGACAGGGACAGTTCAGGAGCCGGTTTCTGCTTTGCCTTTAGGAATTTCAATATGTAAAATCATCTGGATAGCTGGCATGCTTGCCTGTGCTCTTATTTTTATCATTGCTTATCTCAGATGCTGCAGGGAGTTTCAGATGTCCCTGCCAGTTGATAATGATATGTCACGCATATGGCTTAAGGAGCACAAGCTGCATCGTCCAATCGCTATCAGGCAGTCAGACAGAATTTCCTCACCCCTTACCTTTGGCATCCTGCATCCAGTTATCCTGATGCCTAAAAATACCGACTGGGAAAATGAGGAGGCGCTCAGATATGTCTTAGAGCATGAGTTTGTACATATCAGGAGATTTGATACATTATCCAAGCTTTTACTGGCTGCAGCAGTATGTCTGCACTGGTTTAATCCATTTGTCTGGGCAATGTATATACTGGCAAACAGGGATATAGAGCTGTGCTGTGATGAGACAGTAGTTCATCATTTTGGCAGAGAGACCAGAGCTTCTTATGCAAGGGTTTTAATCAGCATGGAGGAGACAAAAAGCGGCTTTGTGCCTCTTTGCAGTCACTTTAGCAAAAATGCAATAGAAGAAAGGATTACAGCGATTATGAAAACAAAAAAGACAACAATCATATCAATTGTAGCAGCCCTTGTACTTGTCGCTGGAACTGTGGCGATTTTTGCAACCTCTGCACAGAAGGAGGAGACCAGCGATAATGGGACAACAGCAAACGCCGTGGAAAGTGGCGATGTTATGGAGGTTAGCGAGGAATATGCCTCTGCGGGCATAAGCTTAAAGGGGAATTTCTGGTTCTATAGTGAAAAGCCGGTTGCAGGCATATATGATGATAACGGAAGCATTTACACAGATGAGGCAGCGGCAGATACGGACTGTATTTATCTAAATATTGTGAGGGATGAGGACAGCAGTATTTCAAAAGCAGCGGTTGTAAGCAGAAAGGATTTTATCAGCATGGTTGATAAACATATGAATGCTTCGGAGCCTTTGGATGATAATTCGGATGTTAATTTTGATGAGTATGCGGAAATCAGGGCAGATGAAATGAAGGAAGAGACGGAAAAGCTGTTAAATAGTATATCAAAATAGCGGGTTAGAAAATGGAAGGGCAGACCTGAATAAAGGGTCTGCCTTTTTTTGCGTTTACTTGACAATATGGTAAAATTACCATATTATACTTATATATACTACATCGGAGGAAGCTCATGAGTGAATTTAAGGTAGAATTCTATGAGGCAAAAGATGGGCATAAACCAGCAAAA
>CAVFAM010000462.1:0-6683 GCA_963620375.1 Bacteroidaceae bacterium | reverse complement strand
GAGACCTGAGCCATGGATGGCGAATGCGCCAAAGTGTCCAGCAAAAGCTGCCAGTGGCAGGTTTTGTCGGTCGAGTGTTTGCGTCATTTTTTAATTACCTAAATCAGAACATTTAGAAAATCTTATGTCCGGAACCCGGCATAGAGAATCACTTATCCCAGCGCAATATCCTAAACAACCCCTAAAGGAATATATAGCAATGCTTAGACCTACAATTCATAAAACTTCAAATTCTGCTTCAAATCCTGTGTCACCACACCCCCAGCCTCTTCATACTTAGCCATCACAGCCTTAAAACGATTAGCCTTTTTCTGGTTCTCAATCTCAAGCTTGGTAAAAGGCACCTGATAAAGAGGATTGGTAATCAGCTCTGTCCGGATATCCACAGAGAAAGGACAGTATGTAATAAGGATATTTCGTGCAACCTTATTGAGACGGAAGCTGCCCTGAGACTCATATTTGAGCCAGTTGACATAATCCTTTACAAAGACCTCCCTGAAGTTATTACGTGAACGAGCCAAGGCATTTTTAATCTTTTCCTTTGCATCTGGTGATAAATCACGGTTCTTTCTATAGAACTGGATATAATCATAATACTCAGATGTAAGCGACCTCTCCCTGAAATCATTCCAGTATACACCCTGAATCTTTCGGCAAAGCTCCCAGCGGAACCGGGCAAAGGTCTCAGCAAGCTGCTCATCCAAGTCACCTGTCAGGAACATAGGGAAGAGCAGGCGGGCTGAAGTATCGTTCTTTGGACCTGCTGTCTCCTGCCACATCTGCGCTCTGATACCGATACAAGGAGTGAGGATGAAGTTTGGCATAACCTCCTTCATGATAACCTCCTGATTGATGCCATGTGCAGGGTCAGAAAAAATCACCTCTCTGTAGAGGACAGAGTAATCAATCTGTCTGATTTTATTAACTGCATTTTCAAGTCTCTCAACAGTAACAGCCATTTTTTCAAAGGTGTTAATGACATCATCCCCGGCAATGACAGGACAAAATGTTGATATACGTCCATAGGTTATACGGTGGGCTGACCTGAACATGTTGCGAATCTCAAATTTAAGCTTTTCAACCTGATTAGATTTGAGGGCATCACGCTCAGCCTCTGTAATCTCTGCATGCTTGAGCCGCTCATTGAGATAAGCCGGGTAATCCTGGTCAAACTCATTCTTAGAAGGTTCGTTGGCGCCGGCATACACAGAGCTTAGCCATCTGTACATAGTATAAACATGGTTAGATGAGAATAACTCCAGAGAATCCATCAGATTGTAGAGGGCGATGGTATTGTCCTCCCCGAGGAGCTCCACATCCATAAAACCAAAGTTAAAGAACATAAGCAAAAGATGGGTAGGTCTGTCACCTGAAACCATAAGCTTAACCATGCATTTCTCGTAGGCATCATAGAATACCTTTGTAATTTCCTTGCGGATACGTCTGGCGTCATTGTCTGTAGAAGCCATGTCTGGCAATGCCTTATAGGCATTTAAAAGCTCCTTGAAGGAACGGATTTCTGTCTTGTCATACCCTGCGTAGGTGAGAATGTGGGCAACACAGTCCTCTTTTGCAATATTGATTCGTCCCTCTGATGCTGTGTTAAATGAACCACTGTGGCAGGCTGTCTCACATTCCTTAAGCTGGAGACTGTCAAAAATATCCAGAGACTTCATAAGCTCAAGAATAGAAAGCAGCTTGTCCTGGCATGGCTTGATATCCTTGCTTCGTTTTGACAGCTCAGTTGCAAGGTTCATATACAGATGAAAAATATCATTTTCAGAATCGCTCCACAATATATCACGGTTGTATTTGAGGTAGTTGGTGATTTCCACAATACCCTGGGATACTCGCCGCATCTGGGCAGAAGCTTCCATTATGGAGCCGACGCATAAATCATTGTCGGAAATCATAAGCTGCATATAGGCACGCAGATTGTTCCGGAGAAGAGCCGAGCTGTTGGCAATCTCCCAGTTTTCTGCCTTATGGGCAAGGCTTATGGCTTCAAACTGCTCCATTTTCTCAAAGGTCTGTGGTGTAATCAGATACTGCTCACACAGATTGCAATAATCATTGTAAATATTCTCCGCAGCGCTGTGAAGCATGCCAGCCCTCTTGTAGAGCTTGGCATACAGACCAAGCATCTGGTGGCGCTGCTCCAATGCTGTCCGCAAAAATATAGGTCTGAATTTATCATGACTGCTTAAAATATTCTGTAAATCAGTAGCATTTTTACATGGGATAACAATTACGGTGGTGTCCTCTGCTGCCACATAATCGCAGGCAAACCAACCAGATTCCAAAATACCAACGATGGCATTAGAACCCATTGCAACTTCTGATAACTGATAGCTTCTGACAACAGTACCCTCCTGAATGAGGTACCATTCAGTAACCTTGTCCTGCTTTTTGGCAACTATTTCGCCTTTTTTAAATTTAAGTACATTCATTAAATGCTCCCCCTTATTTTGTACCTTACAATTATATCAAAATATTAAGAAAAATAAATATTGGATTGAATAAAAATCTGACTTTTTGTATAATAATTTTCATATGAAAAGTTGATTGATATAGAAGGAGAGAAATATGTACACATTAGAAGACATCAGAACAGTTGACCCTGAAATAGCAAATGCAATTACAGATGAATTTGAGCGCCAGAACAGCCACATTGAGCTGATTGCGTCGGAGAACTGGGTAAGCCCTGCAGTTATGTCTGCAATGGGCAGCATCCTTACTAACAAATATGCAGAGGGATATCCGGGAAAGAGATACTACGGAGGCTGCGAGTGCGTAGATGTAGTGGAAGAGCTGGCAAGAGAAAGAGCAAAAAAATTGTTTGGATGTGAATATGTAAATGTACAGCCTCATTCAGGCGCCCAGGCAAATATGGCAGTACAGTTTGCCATACTTAAGCCAGGCGACACAGTTATGGGCATGAACCTTGACCACGGCGGACACCTGACACATGGTTCACCTGTAAACTTCTCCGGAACATATTTTAATATTGTGCCTTACGGAGTAAATGACGAGGGATTTATAGATTACGAAAACGTGCGGGCAATCGCAAAAGAGTGCCATCCAAAGATGATTATTGCTGGAGCATCAGCCTATGCAAGGACTATTGATTTCAAAAAGTTCAGAGAGATAGCTGACGAGGTTGGAGCTGTGCTTATGGTTGACATGGCTCATATAGCAGGACTTGTGGCAGCAGGACTTCATCCAAGCCCAATCCCATATGCTCATGTTGTAACTACAACAACCCACAAGACCCTCCGTGGACCTCGTGGTGGAATGATTCTCTGCAGTCAGGAGATGCAGGACAAATACAACTTTAACAAGGCTATTTTCCCAGGGACACAGGGAGGTCCGCTTATGCACGTGATTGCTGCAAAGGCAGTGTGCTTCAAGGAGGCACTTGAGCCGGAGTTCAAGGAGTACCAGCAGCAGATTGTAAAAAATGCACAGGCACTCTGCAAGGGACTGCAGGACAGGGGCATAAAGATTGTGTCAGGAGGCACAGACAATCATCTGATGCTCGTAGACCTGACTCCATTTGAGCTGACAGGAAAAGCAGTTGAAAAGCTCATGGATGAAGCCCATATAACAGCAAACAAGAATACTATTCCAAATGACCCTAAGTCACCATTTGTAACAAGTGGTATCCGCCTTGGAACACCAGCAGCTACATCAAGGGGACTTAAGGAGGATGATTTTGACAAGGTAGCAGAAGCAATTGCAATGCTTATCAAGGAGGGCGAATCAGCTATAGAGCCAGCCCGTGCGATTGTGAAAGAGCTTACAGACAAATATCCATTAAAGAACTTTAACTAATCTGAAATCTTGCAAAATGTGCGTATTCAGAGTACAATGGCAAGAGAAATATTCAAAAGGGTATTTAATAAAGTAACGTTGGAGGAACTATGATAGATTTAAAGTTTTTGAGAGAGAATCCTGACGCAGTCAGAGAAAACATTAAAAAGAAATTCCAGGATCACAAGCTTCCACTTGTGGACGAAGTAATAGACTTAGATAAGCAGTCAAGGGCTGCACAGCAGGAGGCAGATGACCTCCGTGCCAAGAAGAACCAGTTGTCTAAACAGATTGGTGCCTTTATGTCACAGGGCAAGAAAGATGAAGCAGAGGGAGTAAAGGCAGAGGTTGCTGCAATCTCTAAGCGTCTTGCAGAGCTTGAGCCACTTGAGAAGGAGCTTTCTGACAAGGTAACAGAAATTATGATGAAGATACCAAACATCATTGACCCATCTGTACCAATCGGAAAGGACGACAGCTGCAATGTGGAAATCCAGAAATATGGTGAGCCAGTAGTACCTGATTTTGAGATTCCATATCACACAGACATCATGGAGAGATTTGATGGTATTGACCTTGATGCAGCAGGTAAGGTTGCAGGAAACGGCTTCTACTATCTGATGGGAGATATTGCCCGTCTTCATTCTGCAATGACTGCATATGCAAGAGATTTTATGATTAATAAAGGCTTCACATATTGCATCCCACCATTTATGATTCGTTCAAATGTGGTAACAGGAGTTATGAGCTTTGAAGAAATGGATGCCATGATGTACAAGATTGAGGGAGAAGACCTCTACCTTATCGGAACATCAGAGCACTCTATGATTGGTAAATTCATCGACACAATCAATGATGAGTCAAAGCTTCCATACACACTCACAAGCTATTCACCATGCTTCCGTAAGGAAAAGGGAGCTCATGGAATCGAGGAGCGTGGAGTATATCGTATCCACCAGTTCGAGAAGCAGGAGATGATTGTGGTATGTAAGCCAGAGGAGTCAAAGGAGTGGTATGACAAGATGTGGTCATATACAGTAGAGCTTTTCAGAAGCCTGGATGTACCTGTTCGTACACTTGAGTGCTGTTCTGGAGATTTGGCTGACCTTAAGGTTAAATCATGCGACGTAGAGGCATGGTCACCACGTCAGAAGAAGTATTTCGAGGTAGGAAGCTGCTCTAACCTTGGTGATGCACAGGCACGTCGTCTCAAGATTCGTGTCAAGGGAGAGGACGGACAGAAGTATTTCGCTCATACTCTTAACAATACAGTAGTTGCTCCACCACGTATGCTTATTGCCTTCCTTGAGAACAACTTAAATGCAGATGGCTCTGTAAATATTCCAAAGGCTCTTCAGCCATATATGGGAGGAACAGAGAAGCTGGTTCCTAAGAACTAAGCATAATTAAATTAATGTATAAAATAAATGCACAGACATTTAAAGTCTGTGCATTTTATATACCAAAGTATGCAATAAAAGCTGCCAGTGGCAGGTTTTATGTATTATAATGTCACTAACAGAAAGAGGGTGTTTGGTTTGGATAATACTGCATATTTAAGTAATTCAGGTGAATATACTTATTTTACCTATAAAAATCGTACAATTAAATTTCTGACAGGCGGAAACCTTGAAAAGTATGTTTCCGTCAAAGAATGGGATAATGGTTATATAGTCGTATTATCAAAGAACTATGGTAAAAAGGAATGTGAAGATTATATTGACTTGACGCCCATATTAGAAAATCTGTATATGGATCCACAAAAATTTTTAAAGGATATAAAGGGGGTAGAAATAAAGAATGAGTGAATATGAGATTAAAAAAATTGCTGATGAAGCAAATATGATTATTAAAGGCTATGCCTTCACTTATAAGGATGGGAATGTTGCGGTACTCAATTTGAATAGACCAGATAGAGCAGTACTCCTATCTAGTGATGGGAAAGTGCTGGAGAGTAATACAGACCCAATAGAGGAAAGAATTATTGTTAATATCTGGAATGAAGATAAAGAATTTATGGAGGTAGTTTAGTGCCGAAATATTATCAGGAGAAGGTCGCAGGATATTATTTGTATTATACAAAGCATTGCATTATAGAAGCTATGCATGTTCATGCCAGTGATAAAAAAATGACAGAAGATGGCTCTGCAAAATTTTTTGTCAGGGCGGATGGAAGTACAGAGGTTAAACATAGAGGGATGCTGTCAGATTATGAGATTCGTGTAATACAGAAATTTATAAAAAGACATTATTTGGAAATGTACGAAAAATGGTCAGAAGACAGTGATAATGGATATTTTGAGAAAAATTGATTTTATAGCATCAAATTACGGGATAGCATACGCTAAAAAGTATGCTATCCTTTTTATTTGGCTATAACCACCTAATCTGTCACTGACAGCTTCCCTATACGCATGTAACCTTAGATTTTCCTCGGAATCAGCTTCTGTATAGTGTCCTGCCCCTCCTTGCTCAGAGCACGGTAATACTTCAGCACCCTGTCCTCCTGACGGGTAATAGATTTCTCAATATCATAATATTCATATTTTATAGGTATATCCGTATAACCCACCAGATAATCAACTGAAACATTAAAATATTTTGCAATTTCAACGACAACATCCAAATCAGGCTCAGCCTTGTCTGTTTCATATTTATAGATAGACTGTTGTGTAACATGTAAGACATCAGCCAGATCCTGCTGACTGATTCCCTTGGCATGCCTTAATTCTCTTAAACGCTGCATGATTTTCTCCTTTCCCCAAAGTGGAAAAACATTCCATAAATAAGGTTAACAAGCAAACATAAACTAAAATAATGCTACTGGTTGTATTGACTACGACCGCAGGTTGTGATATTCTGCAAAGTGA
>CAVFAM010000461.1:0-3104 GCA_963620375.1 Bacteroidaceae bacterium | reverse complement strand
CTTATGTACTTCACAGAGCAGGACTGTGACATCGTGGTTATAGAGACGGGGCTTGGTGGCAGGCTTGATTCTACCAATGCCATAGGTATTCCCCTAGCCACAGTCATTACCAAAATCGGCTATGACCATGTGGCAATCCTTGGAAACAATCTTACAGATATAGCAGGGGAAAAAGCTGGCATAATAAAACCGAAAAGCCGGGTCTATTCTGAAATACAGGAAGAGGAAGTAGCGGCTGTGATAATGCAGGCGGCGGATAAGTGTCAGGATAAATTAACCTTTGTGACAAAGGAAGAGATAGAAGCTGCATCCAGGTATAAGCTAAAACTTCTTGGAGTTCATCAGTGGGAAAATGCAGCCGTGGCAAAGCTTGCGGCGGAGTATGTGCTGGAGCAGTTTTTAAGCACAGCTGCAACAGATGAGAATAAAATGAGAAAGAATGGGCAGACGGCAGAAGCAGACAGTGGGACACTGGATGCAAGTGGAATGAATATAAGCAGGCTGAGTGAAAATGAAATAATTTCAGCCTTAAGAGAAACCACCTGGCAGGGAAGAATGGAAATCCTGTCCCAAAATCCATTTTTTATGGTAGACGGTGCCCACAACGGACACGGCGTTTCAGCCTTAAGAGACAGCTTAAAGACCCTCTATCCATGTGAGAAATTTCACATGATAATGGCGGTCATGGCTGACAAGGACTACAAGGCAATGGTTGAAGAGCTGCTGCCATATGCCAGGGATTTTGTGGCGGTAAATATGGATAATTCCAGAGCCTTACAGGCAAAGGACCTGGCAGATTTTATAAATGGCAGGGGTGTCAGGGCTGTCTGTGTGGATTCGGTGGATGAAGCGCTTAAGACACTCAGGACAGATACAAAGAATCTGGCATTTGGTTCTTTATATTTTATCGGGGAAATCAAGGAGAGATACTGATGCCGCTTTTATATGAGCATAAGAGGGATAAAAAGGGAAGTGAATACATAGCAGTGACAGGATATGAGGGGGAGGTGTCGGCTCTTATTATTCCAGACTGCATAGAGGGACTTCCTGTCAGGGAGATAAGTGCAAATGCGTTTTCTGGCAGACAGGATATAAGGGAGCTGGTGCTTCCTGACACAATAGAGATACTGGGACGCTATGCCTTTTATAACTGCATCAATCTGGTTAAAATCGAGCTGAGTGACGCTGTTGAGGACTACTATGATGGTGTCATCAAGCAGTGCAGGAGCCTGAGTGATATACAGATAGATTTTAAACGGGACAATTATTCTGTAATGCGTGATATGTTAAGGGACAATGACAGAAAGCTCAGATTTGACCTGCATTTAAAGGAGGGGATAAGCTTTAGCCTCACTTTTCCGGCATATGTTTATGATTTTGTGGAGGATGTGGAGGCAAGAGTCCTGCACCACAAGATAGAGGGAGCAGGCTACCCTTACAGGGAGTGTGTCACCAGAAAAGAAATCGATTTTATGGCTTACGACAGGCTCTTTGACCACGCTGTGAGTGACAGCGTATATACTGCCGCAGAGATTGCCCTTGACAGACTTATGTATCCCTACAATTTAAGTGACAGCAGGGCAGAGGATTACAGCAGCTTTGTGCTCAGGCAGTCAGAAAATATACTGGAATATTTAATCAATACCAAATCGGATAAAATACTTAACAGACACAGTCTGGATATAGTTGAGCATATGTGTACAAACAGGCTTATTACAAGGGAGGCTGTGGAAAAAGCCATAAAGTCAGCCTCTGACAAGAATATGACAGAGCTTTGTGCCCTGCTCATGAATTATCAGAATGATAACTATGGCAGACTAATCAAAAATACATCAAATGAATTGTCGCTGGAGGATTGGTGATGAAGACAAGAGAAGAACTGGAAGCCATGGGCTGCAAGATACTCCAGTCGGCGAGAACAGAGCTTTATCTGTCCATGCACTTTATGGGAAGTGCCTTAAACAGTCTGGATTACAAGATGGATCTGCTTACAAGGACTGTGGGGACAGATGCCGTATATATCAGGTTTAACCCTGCATATTTATTGCAAATCTTTGTGGAACGCCCGGATATACTAAACAGAACATATATGCACATGCTCATGCACTGTCTTTTCAGGCACATGTATGCGGCAAAGGAGCATGAGGATGCAGAACTCTGGGACTTGTGCTGCGATATAGCGGTTGAGTCTGTGGTGGATTCCATGGATTATCCTGCTATTTTAAGAGTTAGCTCTGACCTGAGGGAGCAATGGTATGCAAAGCTCAAGGAAGAGGTGGGGGTACTTACAGCAGAGAAAATATATCATTATTTTATATTAAAAAAACGTGACCCCTACGAGGAAGAAACTCTCCGTCAGGAATTTGCCCTCTGCGACCACAGCTTCTGGGAGAGGATGACTCCGCCGGAGGATAAAAATCCTAAACAGAATGATGAAAACAATATTATTCCGCCCCCTATGCTGCTCATTCAGGACAAGGAAAAGGAATGGGATGAGAACGCAAAGAGGGTTCAGAGCGAGCTTGAAATGAATGGTGATGAGGCTGCAAAGGAAAAAGGCAGCCTGGAATGGCATTTAAAGATACAAAATAAGACAAAAAGATGTTATACTGAATTTTTAAGGAAATTTGCAGTCCTAAGGGAGGAAATAACCGTAGATTTGGATTCCTTTGACTATGGTTTTTACATATATGGTCTTGATACCTATGGTAATATGCCCCTCATTGAGGAAAACGAGTATGCAGAGCGTAAAAAGGTAGAGGAGCTTGTCATAGCTATAGACACCTCGGCTTCCTGCAGGGAGACCAGGGTGCAGCAGTTTATCAATGAGACTGCGGCAATACTTAAGCAGCAGGAGAATTTCTTTAAAAAGGTAAATATATACATAATAGAATGTGACGATCAGATACAGCAGGTCATACATATAAATGAGCTTGATGACATGGAAAAATACGCAGACGCATTCAGCGTGAAGGGTGGCTATGGTACAGATTTCCGCCCGGTATTTGACTGTGTGGATGAGATGATTGGCGCAGGAAAGCTTAAAAACCTCAAGGGACTTATGTATTTTACAGATGGCAGGGGGACATTTCCTGCCAAGGCAG
>CAVFAM010000460.1:0-2441 GCA_963620375.1 Bacteroidaceae bacterium | reverse complement strand
AAATACATAGGACAGAAGTTTTTTTGTTTTATAAAGATTGGTAAAACAGATCAGGCAAGCGCACACTCTCATTCCATGTAAATAAATTTCGCAAAGCGAGGAAAGGAAGAAACATGAACAAGACAACAATTCCCTACAAGATTTATCTGGATGAACAGGAGATGCCAAAGCAATGGTACAATGTCAGGGCAGATATGAAGAAGAAACCTGCACCACTTTTGAATCCTGCAACCTTGCAGCCTATGACCGTAGAGGATCTGGAACCGGTATTCTGCACGGAACTGGCAAAGCAGGAACTGGATGATACGACAGCCTATTTTGATATCCCGGAAGAAATCCGAAATTTCTATAAAATGTACCGCCCATCGCCTTTAGTAAGAGCCTACTGCCTGGAGGAAAAACTTGGCACACCGGCACATATCTACTATAAGTTCGAGGGTAACAATACATCCGGCAGCCACAAGTTGAACTCCGCTATAGCCCAGGCATATTACGCTAAAAAGCAGGGGCTGAAAGGCGTGACAACAGAGACCGGAGCCGGACAATGGGGCACGGCACTTTCCATGGCATGTTCTTATTTTGATCTGGATTGTCAGGTCTATATGGTGAAATGTTCTTATGAGCAAAAGCCTTTCCGTAGAGAGGTCATGCGGACTTATGGCGCAACGGTAACTCCATCGCCGTCCATGACAACGGAGATCGGCAAAAAGATCAATGCTGAATTTCCGGGTACGACCGGAAGTCTGGGCTGTGCCATTTCCGAGGCAGTCGAGGCAGAGACGAAACAGGAAGGTTATCGTTATGTGTTAGGTTCTGTTTTGGCACAGGTGTTGTTACACCAGTCTGTCATTGGCTTAGAGACAAAGACAGCATTGGATAAATATGGTGTCAAAGCAGATGTGATCATTGGATGCGCCGGAGGCGGATCCAACCTGGGAGGTCTGATCTCCCCATTTGTGGGTGAGATGTTACGAGGCGAGAACGATTACCGGATCATCGCCGTAGAACCGGCAAGTTGTCCGAGCCTGACGCGAGGCAAATACGCATATGATTTCTGTGACACCGGAAAAGTTACCCCATTGGCAAAGATGTACACCCTGGGAAGTGAATTTATCCCATCTGCCAACCATGCCGGCGGCTTGCGTTACCATGGCATGAGTTCCATCGTATCTGAATTGTATGATCAGGGATTGATAGAAGCGCGTTCGGTAGAGCAGACCGAGGTCTTTAAAGCCGCAGAGCAGTTTGCCAGAGTGGAAGGCATTTTACCGGCACCGGAAAGCAGCCACGCCATCAAGGTCGCCATTGATGAAGCCCTGCGCTGCAAGGAGACCGGCGAAGAAAAGAATATTGTCTTTGGTCTGACCGGAACCGGTTACTTTGATATGGTGGCATATCAAAAATACAATGATGGCGAGATGGGTGATTACATCCCGACAGACGAAGAACTGGCGAGATCCTTGGCAGATCTGCCACAGGTCTAATACTTGCGTATTTCTCGATTTACGTAGTAAGCAAATCCGGCACAGACACAACTGACAACGGAGGACTTGTAATTTCTACAGCCAGCCAGAGTGGTAACTTTGCTGCAGGCGGGCTTAGGAATACTTCTGCTGAGTTAGAGAAGGCTGTTCTTACAGACGCAGATAAAGAGGCAATTGCAGCAGGAAAAAATGTAAGTGTCTGGGTAGAGATGGATGATATAACATCCTCAGTATCAGAATCTGATAAGGCAGCTGTAAGTACAAAACTTCCGACGAATTATACAGTTGGTACATACCTTGACATCAACTTATGGAAGCAGATTTCGGGAGACGCTGCATCAAAAGTTACAAAGACAGCAAACGGAACGGTAAAGATCGGTTTCACGATTCCGGAGAGCCTTCAGAAATCAGGCAGAACCTACAATATTATCCGTCTGCATGATGGAGTGGCAACCTTGATTGAGCCAAGTGTAGATGCAAATTATGAACTTACATTTGAGACAGACAGTTTTTCGACCTATGCGCTTGTATATACGGACAGTACAGCGTCTTCTAGTACAGAGACTTCTGCTACTACCACTTCATCTCCTAAGACAGGAGAGACAAGCAACATGGCAGGATATCTTGTAATTCTTATGTTGGGATTTGCAGGATTTGCATTTTATAAGAAAAGACAGAATATATAGTAACTAAGCCACAGGGATGTTCCTATGCACCGGGGGGGGTGACCCCGGCATCTTGCCACAAGGAGCGTCCCTGTGAATTTTTTTAGGATGTTTGTATCTGAAATTCCAGGGTCACCTTGTCATATTTGTAGGTATCCGGTGACATACTGGAAATAATGACATTGGTATCGCCCCGGTTCAAAAGTTTCGGCGGGAATATAACAAGGGGGTCAGAATGTAGTTCCCGAAGTTCCTGAAAGCACAAGTAGTTTCCGGCATTCAGGCGTTTTAT
>CAVFAM010000459.1:0-2679 GCA_963620375.1 Bacteroidaceae bacterium | reverse complement strand
TTATTCTTTCTATCATTTCATTCTCCTTTTTCCAACTTCCTATACTCCGCACACACGACCTTTGGCTCACCAATCATCCTCAGCTCACCCTTCTCAATCCACACGCACTTAGTACAGTTATCTATAATAGTTCCCATGCCATGACTAACCATCAGCACAGTACTTCCACCATGTATCATCTCTTTGACACGCTTCAGGCTCTTCTTCCTGAAGAACTCATCACCTACCGACAGTACCTCATCCAGTATCAGTATCTCCGCCGCATCTCCTGCTGTGGCTATGGCAAACCCAAGTCTGCTGACCATACCACTTGAGAAGTTCTTGACCTTCTGATCCATGAAGTCCTCTAATTCCGCAAAGGCTACGATTTCATCATAATGAGTTTCCAGGAACTCTCTGCTATACCCGATAATCGAACCATTCAGGAATACGTTCTCCCTTGCCGTCAGCTCCATATCAAATCCGGTTCCCAGTGTCAGAAGCTGGATTTTTCTCCTATCCACCTCCACATGACCACTTGTAGGCTTGAGTGCCCCCGATACGATTTTTAACAGGGTTGATTTTCCTGAGCCATTGGTTCCTATGATTCCTACTATCTCGCCCTTGTATACATTGAAGCTCACATGGTACAGGGCGAATAGTCTCTTGTATTTGACCTCACGCTTTATGAGCTGTATCATGTACTCCTTAAGCCCCGACGGATTTACAGATGACAGGTGAAACTCCATGGTCACATCGCAGACCTTTATCACAGGCTCAGCTCCCCGCTCCTCCTGTATTGCAGATTCATACATCATGTTCTGTACTTCCGTTTTGATGTTATCCATCATTCCGTTTAACTCTTCTACTGATAAATCCTCGACTGGCAGGTCCTTTTCTTTCTTTATCTCTTCCAGATTTTTCTTCTCTTTTTGCTTTCCTGCTGTTTTCTGCTTCTTGTCTGCCTGTGCTTTCCCTGTGGCTTTCTCCCCTGACGCTTCCTTCCTACGGCTTCTTTTTATCAATGTCCATGCGATAGATACCACCAGTATGATTACAAGCAGCATTGCAATCATTGCCACAAAGAACACGTTAAATACAATCGAGCTTTTACCAGTTTTCCCAGAAGTATTTTCCTGTCCTTGAGCAGTCTGTGCCTCCTGGTTATCTGCTGTATTCTGCCCCGACTGCTGCTCCTGTGAATTATCCTGCACGGCTTGATTTTCTGCTTCTTCTGCCTGAGAGCTGTCAGCGCCTCCGTCTACTGCCTCTTCCTGTCCCTCTTGTTCTTCCTGCGCTTCTGCTCTCTCAGCCTCTATCTGAGCCGCAGTATCTTCACCCGATATATGTATGGGAGCTGTGGCATATGTGACCACTTCATAGTCAGACACAGTTCCTTCCACAAACTCCAGACTGGCTTCTCCACCACTTATGGCATGAAACTTGAGCCAGAATTTAAGCTTTGACTTTCTCTCGTTTCCGCTTAGTGTGATTATTCCATTCTCTGCATCTACATGGTCTGCACCATCTACTAATTCCAGTCGCAGATTGTCATATTTTATCTGCACATTGTAGTCACCGATTGACTCGTCTGCTGTGATGTATGCACCTATATGAAACTCTGAGCCATTTGACTGGGTGTATTCTTCTGAGCCAAATGTCAGCTCGGCATTTGCTGCATATACACTCACAGGACTTAACAGCATAGCTAAGACCATACATATCATGGCAAGCGCCATGCTGCTTTTGCCAGTTTTCATTCCCACATGCCATTTCTTATTTATTTCCGGATTTATATACCATTTGTTTCTCATAATCTCTCTAAATAAACCTTCTATATTTTCTGCATTACTCTGTTTTCTTTAGTCTTGAAGACTGTCATTCCAACCACAAAGCTAATAAGGCTCCAGCAGATAAGTCTAATCCACACACCTGCTTCTGGAACCCGCCCTTCCATAACACAGGTTCTGGCAAAGTAGATAGTTACATATACAGGATTAAAACTTATAAAAGTCTGCATTGCTTCTGGCAATCTTTCAACTGGATAAAATATTGCAGACATATACATAAGCACAGTTATAAAAATAGAGTACAAATATTTAATATCAGCAAAAAATACATATAATACCGAGAGCATATAGCCTATTCCCATTGAGAAAATCAATGACAGTAACACATCTACAGGTAATAACAACATTGACCACGATGGCTTTACTTTAAAAACAACCAACATCAACACATATGCTATACATGTGTATCCAAAATTTACCAATGCCGTATATATCTTTGACAATATAAACGTATGCTTCGGTAATTTTGCCTTAATTAAAAGTGATTTATTATCGACCAATGCTGACATAGCAGAATTAGTAGCTCCGCTAAACAAGCCCCAAAAAATAGTTCCTGTGAGATAATAGATAGGGAAGTTTTCGATACTCCTTCTAAACATTGTTGAAAACAACAGTGACATAACAATCATCATGAGCAATGGATTCAACACACTCCATATAATCCCCAGCGAGCTTCTCGCATACTTCCTCTTTATCTCCCTCGCAGTCAGCTCCTTTATCACAAAGGCATACTGCTTTATATCCTCTTTTCTTATGAGAAATCTTTTCATTTTTTCTATTCTTTCCCGTCTCTTCTCTGGTTTCAACGTCCTACTATTGCCTTTCTTGTATACATGAATAGCTTATACAG
>CAVFAM010000458.1:0-4009 GCA_963620375.1 Bacteroidaceae bacterium | reverse complement strand
TATATCAGCAATGTAAACTATATGGCAGAGGCATCAATAGCCCCTGACACACCAGCAGTTGGAAAAATCAGATACTCCCACAGAGGAGCAGGCTGTAAGCTCACACCACTTGATAACGGCATGATAAAATGCGTATTTGATGAGCCGCAGCGTGCCATGACACCGGGACAGGCAGCCGTCTTTTATCAGGATGACTATGTGCTCTGCGGTGGAACAATCGAGAAAATATAAAAATTCAAACTTCCCACACCAAAACTTGCGATAATCGTATGATATACAGTTGTTTTGCAGAATAAAATATGAACTGCTGCGGGGTTCCATCATCTCGGAAACGTAGATAGCGATATAAATTTATAAACCCTATCCACGATTCGCTCCCGCAGCTGACTTCATATTTTTTCGGCAAAATACACTGTATATCAGGAGATTAACACAAACCTTAATGTGGGAAGTTTTATTTGTAAATATATTTGACAAGCACCAGGATACGATATACAATGACCCAGTGAACATTGAAAATTGAATACTTGATAATATTTTATACATTGTCCTCATTTTAGCGCCATGGCCTTGCAAGACAGGCTGACGAGGAGGAGGGTTATCGAAAATTCGGCGGATGCCCTTCCGTATCATCTCAATACGATATATATTGGCAAATATGCGGGTGACTGCAAAACAAATTCAATATAATGAGATAAAATATAAATTTACAAGATAGTAAACATAAAATGAGAATTATAAGACATAAATTATAAAAGTGCGCAGTTTATGCGTTTGGTTTATAGAAAGAATGAGGATATAAATATGTGTGGAATAATAGGATTTATCGGACATGAAGCGTTAAGCAGAATATTAAACGGACTGGAGCTTCTTGAGTACAGAGGCTATGACAGTGCAGGACTTGCAGTCAGAGGCGAAAACGGAGCAGAGCCAGAGATACATAAGTGTCAGGGACGTGTAAAGGATTTGAGGGCAATCTCTCCAAAGGAGGATACATTCACCTGCGGAATCGGACATACAAGATGGGCTACACATGGTGGAGTGTCAGATACAAATGCCCACCCACATAGAGTCGGAAAAGTAACTTTAGTTCACAATGGAATCGTGGAAAATTATAAGGAGCTGAGCGAAGAGTACGAGGTGGAGGATGAGCTTGTATCAGAGACTGACACAGAGGTAGTTGCAGCACTCTTAAACAAATTCTACAAGGGAAATCCAGACGAGGCAATCAAGAGAACAGTAAAGAAGCTTAAGGGAACCTATGCCCTTGTTGTTATGTTTGATGATATACCAGACACAATCTATGCTGTCAGAAACGTAAGCCCTATTGTAGTGGCAAAGAATGATGATTTGACAATTCTTGCATCAGACCCGGCTGCCCTGTACGAATATTCAAAGGAATTTTTCGTGCTCGACGAGGCTTGTATCTTAAAGGCTGTAAAGGGAGAGGTTTCAGTTACAGACTTTAACGGTAATACTGTTGAACCAAAAATGCAGGTTGTTGACTGGGATGCAGGCAACACTGGCAAGCAGGGCTACGCCTTCTACATGGAAAAGGAGATAAACGAGCAGCCAGAGGCATTAAAGAGAATCTTAAGCACCTATATTGTAAACAACGATATAGAGCTTGGCTATGACGGAGCTGTAGACAAGGCACTTATGGGCTTCAACAGAGTCTGCATCGTAGCCTGCGGAACTGCCCTCCATGCAGGAATGATGGGAGCAAACCTTTTCAAAAAATGGCTTGGCATACCTGTTGAGACTGAGATGGCTTCAGAGTTTATCTACTCTGATACAGTGCTTGACAAGGATACACTTTTCATTGCCGTTTCCCAGTCAGGAGAGACAATCGATACAATGGAAGCCTTAAAGAAAGCCAAAAATGAGGGAGCCTGCTGCCTTGCAATCTTAAATGTAAGAGGCTCATCAATCTCAAGAACAGCTGATTATACACTCTACACAGATGCAGGCCCAGAGATAGCGGTTGCCAGCACCAAGGCATACACAACCCAGATGATGATATTCTATCTTCTGACCTTAAGATGTGCATATCTGAGAGGTAAAATCACAAGGGACTACCTTGATAATGCCCTGGAAAACTTAAGAAGAGTTCCAGATTCTATCAGCCAGGTTATAGCCTTAAAGGATGATATCCATCGTCAGGCAAAGGAAGTAATCATGGCAAGTGACCTCTTTATGATTGGAAGAGGCATGGATTATCAGGTACTGCTTGAGGGAGCATTAAAGCTCAAGGAGATATCATACATCCATTCAGAGGCTTATGCGGCAGGAGAATTAAAGCATGGACCAATCGCCCTTATCACAGAGGGTACACCGGTTATTGCAGCTGCTACCCAGACCAAGCTTATCTCAAAGGAGCTTTCTAACGTCAAGGAGATTAAGGCAAGAGGCGCAAATGTAGTGCTTCTGACCAAGAATGAGCTTAAGGATGACTTTGCCCAGAGCGGAGAGTATCATGTAATAGGACTTCCAAATCTGGATGATGAGTATATGCCATTCCCTGAGATTGTTGCCTTACAGCTGTATTCATACTATGTATCAGCTGATAAGGGTCTTGACGTGGATAAGCCAAGAAATCTGGCAAAGGTTGTAACAGTAGAGTAATGTATTTACAAAAGAAAAATGAGGACAATATAGATATTATCAGGAGCAATTATCATTGTTGAAATAAAAGAGAAGCTTGTATTTGAGCTTCTCTTTTTTTGCTTTAAAACCATAAAAGCTTGATATTTGTATAATATTACTAAAAAATCAGGGATATAATTGTTGAAATAACAGATTGAACTATCAAAACACTGTTGTTATAATAACCTCAACAGTTGAAACAAAAGTCTGGAGTTTTTGTTTCAAAAATGGCATAATGAAAGGAGAAAGAAAATGAAAACAAAAGCAGTACGTTTACATGGGGCAAATGATTTAAGGTTAGATGAGTTTGAGTTACCTGAAATCAAGGATGATGAGATTCTCGTTAAGGTTGTATCTGACAGCATCTGTATGTCTACATACAAGTGTGCAATCCTTGGAACCAAGCACAAGAGAGTTCATGAGGATGTAGCAGACCATCCTGCAATTATGGGACATGAATTTGCAGGAGACATCGTAAAGGTCGGAGCAAAGCATCAGGATAAATTTAAGCCAGGCATGAAGTTTACATTACAGCCGGCACTTAACTATAAGGGAACCATGTGGAGCCCTGGATATTCATATGAGTTCTTCGGTGGAGATTCAACCTACTGCATTATACCAGCAGAGGTTATGGAATTAGGCTGCCTCCTTGAGTACAAGGGACGTGCATACTACGAGGCATCCCTCGCTGAGCCAATGAGCTGCAGCATAGGAGCATTTAACGCAGCTTACCACACACAGATGGGTGTGTATACACACGAGATGGGTATCAAGAAGGGCGGAAAGCTTGCAATCATGGCAGGTGCAGGTCCTATGGGACTTGGAGCTTTGACATATGCCCTCCACAGGGATGTACGTCCTGGAATGGTGGTTGTAACTGATGTAAATCAGGAGCGTCTCGATAGGGCAGAGGAGCTTTTCCCAATTGACGAGGCAAAGGCTGACGGAATCGAGCTTCATTTTGTAAACACTGGAAATATGGAGGATCCTGTGGCAGATTTGAGAGAGCTTACAGGAGGCACAGGCTTTGATGATGTGCTCTGCTACGCTCCAATAGCACAGGTTGTAGAGCAGAGCAGCGCAGTGCTTGGACGTGATGGCTGCCTTAACTTCTTTGCAGGACCTACAGACAATCAGTTTTCAGCAAAGATGAATTTCTATGATGTTCACTATAATTCAACACATGTTATGGGAACAACAGGTGGAAATACAGCGGACATGATTGAGTCACTGGAATTATCAGCAGCTAAGCGTATCAATCCAGCCGTTATGGTAACTCATATCGGTGGTCTGGATGCAGCAGCTGAGACTACACTCAATCTTCCAAAGATACCGGGTGGCAAGAAGCTCATCTATACCCACC
>CAVFAM010000457.1:0-4274 GCA_963620375.1 Bacteroidaceae bacterium | reverse complement strand
CGAGACCTGAGCCATGGATGGCGAATGTCGAGCGGTTGCGTCAAGCATAAACCAACCATACTAGAACATTTAGAAAATCTTACAGCCGTAACCCGACACAAATTGCCTATACCCTCCGTGCAATATCCTATCCACCACCTAAATGCCTTTTGACCTCATTAACACAGAAAAAGCCCCGGGGAAATCCCCCGAAGCCTTTCACTCGTGTAAATCCACACAACATTACGCCATCTCCAGCGCAATCTTCATCATATTTGTAAAGCAATTCTGCCTCTCCTCCGCAGAAGTAACCTCCGGCGAAACAAAGCTGTCCGAAATTGTCAAAAGACAAGCTGCCTGCTTACCAGTCACATTAGCATTGTGGAATAAGGCAAAGCTCTCCATCTCCACACACAGACATCCTCTCTCATCACGAAGCTTCTCCCAGTATGCTGGCTTAGCATCGCTTGGCTGTCTGTAGAACACATCACTTGAATGTGTATATCCCTCTTTAACCGGAATATTTAACTCTTTCGCTGCATTTCTCAGGTCATCTGTGAGCTGCTTGGATGGATATGTGATATCCTCCTCATAGCCAGACTGTACCTTTGCATATGTAGACTCGCTGACAGCTCCTGTCACAAGCACTACGTCATAGAGCTTAAGCTCATCGCTGTAGCTTCCTGCACTGCCGATACGGATGATTTTATCCACATCATACTCTGTAAAAAGCTCATATGAATAAATACCGATACTTGGCATACCCATTCCGCCACCCATTACAGAGATTTCTTTTCCCTTGTAGGTTCCTGTGTATCCCAGCATTCCTCTGACCCCATTTACCTGTACAGGATTCTCAAGAAATGTCTCTGCTATGAATTTTGCACGGAGTGGGTCTCCTGGCATAAGTACTGTTTTTGCAAACTGCCCCTTCTTTGCTTCATTATGTGGTGTTGACATATTTATACCTCCTTCATGTCTATTCGTTTATTACTTCCAGAAATTTTTTAACTTCTGCCCAGGCCCTTTTGGACTCTGGTATATTAAGATAGCCCATCTGAAATACATGGAACATGCCCTCGTATACAGACAAACGTACCTTTACACCCTGACTTCTGGCTTTCGCCGCTACATCCACCGAGTCGGATAAAAGCATCTCCAATGAGCCTGCCTGAATAAGCATCGGTGGAAACTGTCTGAAATCACCGAAAAGCGGTGATATATATGCATCCATTTTATCATGGTCTCCTGCATAATCACTAAGATATATAAGGCTCTCCCTTGTATTTCCAAACAAGGGGTCACACTCGTAATTGGTCTCATATGACTCTCCGCTGGCTGTCAAATCTGTCCATGGAGACATAGCCACCAGACCTCCAGGCATCGGCATATTGTGGTCTCTCAGATACATGGTGAGACACATTGCAAGACCGCCTCCTGCTGAGTCTCCTGCCACAATTATCTGCTCTCCGCTGTAGCCCTGGTCTAAAAGCCACTTATATGAGGCTATCGCATCCTGCAGAGCTGCCGGGTACTTGTGCTCCGGTGCCACCCTGTAGTCTGGTGTAAGCACTGCACAGCCCTTACTCACCTCATTATAAAGTCCGGCAAATACATAATAGGCATTTCTAACCCTTCCTACATATCCACCGCCATGAAGCTGTAAAATAACCCTGTCAGTATTGGGATTTTCCTTTGCTTCAAGAAGCTTCATGGTAAAATCACCCATGTCTATATCCGTCATGGTAAAGCAGTCCGGCACCAGCCACACAGGCTCTGACACATGCTTTCTGAGTTCACCCAACTTGATGAATTTTCCAATTGCAAGGTCATTTGTGATATGCCCCATAAGGCTTGCCACTATACGCCCCTTCATGCTGGTTGCTGAGTCATCTGCATCATGCTCCGCTTCTGCACCTGATGCCTTGTCTGCTCCATGCTTAAATTCAGTATGCAGCTTATCCTCTTCACTGCCCCTGCCGTCACCAGCCTCTGCAATATCATCCTCAAGCTCTGGATTATATTTTCCAAATTCACTATCTTCAAACATGTGTGAGTTGTCATCAAAACGTGCCTTAAGCTGCGTTCTAAAATGTTCTATCATACATGAAATCTCCGTTTCAGTTCGTTTCTTGCCCTCTTGTCACCTATTATCAGTGTGCCGAGGAAAATAAAAAGCGATACACCCATAGCTATAAATGCCATGTATTTCCATTTTATTATACCAGCCCATATCAGCACAAGGGGAATTATGCTGAGCAGTATGGTAAAAATCTGAAGCATCATATAGCTCTGCCAGTTTCTGCTGTTTACCACCATAAGGATTAGAATTCCTATATCCACAAGGACTATGGCAGATGGGAAAACAATGCTTAGTGCCCAGCCCCTGTTACCTGTCAGGTAATCAATTCCCCAGAGTACCAGTATTGCCAGAATAACCATGCTGATAATCTTAAATCTGTATCCACTTTTTCCTGCAATCGCAAGCCTCATGGTGACATTGGCATAAAACATGCCAAGCAGTACTATAAGGCTCCAGCCCATATCCCCATCTATCATATAGTCAACCGGCAATGATACAAGCGTTACAACTACTGACAGGAAAAGTACAAGGTTTTCAGCCATTCTGTATTTTCTGGATGTATCCTTTACATCAGGATACATGTTGTATGTCCCGCTCTTGTCACCACTCAGTACCTGATGGCACAGCGGGCATATATCGGTTTTGTCCATTATTATTACATTACAATTATTACACTTACTCATAATACTCTCCGTTCGTCTCCAGTCTCACCTCAACACCATCCAGTGAAATCTTCTTAAAGAAGGCTCTCTGTACCATGGTGTTTGCAAAAATAGATGTAAAAGAAAATACCAGAGTGTCTCCATATGAACACACTGTACCCTTTAGTGCCTGTCCCTTTGACATTGGTATAAAGGAATGTATCATTTTCACATATGGGGCGTAGATGTCCTCAACCTTGAAATTGCCTATGTTTGTAATGGTTGTGGTATTTGCCAGCGCTGACTGTGTATACACAAGCTTCATCGCCATGTTTTTGATAAATAAAGGCACACGCCGCATAAATATATTTTTTTGATTAGACACACTGTATGAAAACAAATCCTCAAGATGCTCCTTGTTAATCTGCTTTCTCAGGCTCTCCTTTATAATGTTAAGCACCTCTTCAAAGGTATAGCTGTCCTTAGTCGGATGAAATTCTGCTGATACCATGACGAAAAAGTTCTTGGTAGTGACCGAATCAAAATAAGGTCTTAAGTTAACAGGAACCGCCACACGAATCGGCTTGTCACTCGGCATGCCGTGCATACACTCCTTGTATACACTCCAGGCAAAGCAGCCCACCAGATACTCATTTATAGACACACCATATCTGTGGCTGACCTCTTTAAGCTGTGTGACAGACATAAGTCCATGCATCACGCCAAACTCACCGACAGGAAGCTTCTCCATATCAAGCAGGTATGCTTTTTCCTTGTTAAAACCACTCTCTTTGCCCTGCTTAAAATTCTTGACGAAGCTGTCCTCCCTGTTAAGGGAAGTGCCGGCACTCAGGCTGTCCTCCGCCTGAGCCTTAAGCTCCGGATGTGCAAGTCTCAGATACTGGTAAGCCAGCTCCCTGATAAAATTCACGCCACCCATGCCATCTGTAAGCACATGGAAAACCTCAAGATTTATTCTGCACTTATAATAAGTCACTCTGAACAGATAGCTTCTGTTTTTATTTGGTCGTATAAATCTGCAAGGATAGGTGTTCTCCTCCGTCACCCGTGGAGCCTTCTTGCCGTTCTCCTCAAAATAGTACCAGAACACACCAGTACGCAGTCTCACATTAAACAAATCAAACTTAGGAAGCACAATATCCAAAGCCTCCTGCAAGAGCTCCGGATTAATCTGCTCCGACAAGGTAAGGGAAATCCTGTATACATTAGTCATGCTCTCCCCCGCAATAACCGGGAAAAGATTAGCAGTATTGTCCAGCTTGTCCCATCTGATGTTGCGGGAGGTGCTGTGCTCTTTTTTCTTTTTGATTTTTAATTCTTTTTGAGTGTCACTGTCTTTATCTTTACTTTTTTTAGCACGGGATTTTTTCACATTTTTGCTTTCTGTGTCACTATTCTTTGTGTTTTTATTTTTTATATCAGTATTTTCTACTGTCTCATTTTCAATTTCTTTGATAGTTTCTTCTTTCATATTATGGTCCATTATTTTTTTAATTATTGGTTAGCATTTGCATGAAATGTAAACAGGCTCTTATACCTAAAATTAGGGT
>CAVFAM010000456.1:2928-10413 GCA_963620375.1 Bacteroidaceae bacterium | reverse complement strand
GTCTCAATGTGGTAGATGGGCTTGAGAGCCAGTACGGCAATCAGGCAGACAGCGTACAAGCCAGCAACAGCACTGGCAAAAAGCCTACAATCATCACCATCATGAGCGAATCCTACGCAGATTTGTCGGTGGTTGGCAACTTTACCACCAATGCCACAGTCACTCCGTTTTTTGATTCGCTGACAGAAAATACCATAAAGGGTCATGCCCTGTCATCGGTTTACGGAGCCAAGACTCCAAACTCCGAGTGGGAATACCTCACAGGAAATTCCATGGCTTTTCTGCCGGATGGTTCAGTGGTTTACCAGCAGTATATAGATGACAATCCATCATCACTTGTATCCACACTGTCGAATGACGGATATACATGTGTGGCAATGCACCCATACTATGAGACTGGCTGGAGCAGGAACAAAATCTATCCGACCATGGGCTTTGACGAGATGCACTTTATAGATGATTTTGACCAGACTAATATTCTAAGGGATTATATAACAGACCAGGAGTTATTTGATAAGATTATAGACAGATATGAGTCAAAATCTGCAGATGAGGATTTATTTATATTTGGTGTGACCATGCAGAATCATGGCGGCTATGCGGAGAGCTATGACAATTTTAATGAGGAAATCTACAAGATAGGCTATTCCTACACAGACGGAAACCAGTACCTGTCCCTCCTGCATGAGAGCGATAAGGCGCTTAAGAACCTGATAACCTACTTTGAAAGCGTGGATGAGCCGGTTGAAATCGTATTTTTTGGCGACCACCAGCCGGGGCTTAATTCCAAGTTTATAGAGCTGCTTAATGGAAAGGGTTTGTCCGGACTAACTGAGGATGAGCTGGAAAACCTCTACACTGTGCCGTTCTTTATATGGACAAATTATGATACAGCAGAGGAGACAGTGGATATCACAAGCTTAAACTTCCTCTCGACCATGACACTTGAGAGAGCGGGACTCAGCCTGCCGCCATACAATCAGTTTCTGGCGGATTTACAGGAGGAAATACCTGCCATTAACTCAAGAGGCTACTACTCAAAGAGCGCAGGAGGCTTTGTTCATCTGGATGAAGCCACAGGCGAAGAGGCGGAGTGGATAGATAAATATCAGATACTACAGTACAACGATATGTTTGATAAGAAGGACAGGAGTACGCTGTTTTTCCCATATCCCAAATCGTAAGTTACACAACTGACACCTTAGAAAACAGGAAAACCTATAGGATTAAAAAATGAAATTAAGGAATTTACTCAATTATAACGACATAGTAATCCAATGCCACGACAACCCGGACGCAGATGCCTTAGCCAGTGGCTTTGCTGTGCTAAGCTATCTTGAGAGCCATGGCAGAAAAGCAAGGCTTATATACGGTGGGCGGACCATTATCAGAAAAAGCAATCTGGTGCTCATGATAAAGGAGCTTCAGATACCCGTGGAGCATGTGGATAGTATTGCAAAGCCGGAAATGCTTGTGACAGTGGACTGCCAGTATGGGGCTGGAAATGTCACAAAATTTGAAGCAGAAAATGTAGCTGTGATAGACCACCATATTCAGGCAGGACAGCTGCCAGAGCTGTCTATAATCAGGGAAAAGCTTGGCTCATGCTCTACCCTGGTCTGGAGTATGCTGATAGATGAGGGCTATGACCTGGCGGCTGACAGGAAGCTGTCTACAGCCCTGTATTATGGCTTGTACACAGATACAGGCAACCTGTCGGAAATATCCCAGCCTCTTGACAAGGAGCTTAGGGACAATGTGCTTTTTGATGAGACCATAATAGCCAGATTTAAAAACTGCAATATGTCTCTGGAGGAGCTTGAGGTTGCAGGAACAGCCCTGCTAAAGAGTGACTATATAGAAGAGCAGAGGTTTGCCATAGTAAAGGCAGGACCCTGTGACCCAAATGTGCTTGGAATAATAAGTGATTTGGTTCTGGAGGTGGATGCCATAGACATAGTGGTGGTATTCTGTGTCCTGCAAAATGGCGTGAAGCTGTCAGTGCGAAGCTGTGTCAGAGAGGTAAAAGCCAGTGAGATGGCGGAGAAAATCTGTGAAGGCGTAGGCTCTGGCGGAGGACACCTGAGAAAAGCGGGAGGCTTTATCAGTGTTGAGAGGCTGACACCTATATATGAAGAGTTCTGCGCAGAAAACAATATACAGCCGAGAATGGTCATAAGTGATGATGGCAGATATGAGAGACTATCTGATTCTGCGATTAAAACTATAATAGAGAGACGGGCATTGGAGTATTTCAGCGATACCACAATCATATATGGCAAGGATAAGATTCTTGAGAAGCTCAATATGGCAGAATACGCCTCAAGGCTTGCCTCAATAGGCTATATACCTACATTAGAGCTTGCAAATCCCGGAGAAATAATTAAAATCAGAACCATAGACGAGGACAGGGACATGGATGTAATGGTTGATGAGGATTCGGTTCTTGTCGTGTATGGAGGCTGGGAGATAGAGGAATGCTCCCGCAGGGCTTTTGAGGAGAATTTCACAAGCTATCCTGACTGTAAATTCGAGAACCGGGATCTGAGAGAGCATGTGATTGTGAGGGTTAATTCAACAGGAAAATCTATTGATTTATCAGACCATATGAAGGTATGTGTACCTAAGCATGCCCATCATGTGATGGCGGCGGAGGTTGAAAACAAGGTCAAGCTCTTTGCCGGTAAGGATGATGCGGTATATATATCTGGAAACAAAGGAGACATGATTGTGAGCAGCGAAGGAAAAGTAAATATCATAAGCAAAGAAGAATTTGACAACGCATTTGAGAAGGTGGGAGAGAAAAATCCTGTGAAGGCAGTGATTTTTGACCTGGATGGCACGCTTTTAGACACGCTGGTGGATTTAAAAAATGCAGTGAACTATGCCCTTAGAACCATGGGCATGCCAGAGAGGACACTTGATGAGGTGAGACGTTTTGTAGGAAATGGAGTGAGGCTTCTGATGATTCGTGCAGTGCCTGATGGAGAGGACAATCCGAAATTTGAGGAAACCTTTGATGTGTTCAAGGAATACTATGGAGACCACTGCACAGAAAATACAGGTGCCTACAAGGGGGTTATTCCTCTGATGGAGGAGCTTAAGAGCCGTGGAATAAAGATGGCAATAGTGTCAAACAAGATTGATTTTGCGGTTAAGGAGCTAAATGACCAGTATTTCAGTGCCTATACCTCCGCAGCTATAGGCGAGATGGAAAATGTGGCAAGAAAGCCTGCACCAGACACAGCCCTAAAGGCTATGAGAGAGCTTGGTGTCACAGCAGACGAGTGTGTATATGTGGGAGATTCTGACGTGGATATACAGACAGCCAAAAATGCCGGCATACCATGTATATCTGTGACCTGGGGTTTTAGGGACAGGGATTTTCTCATAGAAAACGGAGCAGGCTGTCTCATAGATAAACCAGAAGAATTGTTACAGTACCTGTAGGCAGAAACAGGCAGGAGGCTGCCAGTATAATAATAGAGAGGGGGGAAGCTCGTGCTGTCGGAGAGAGGTCTGGCTATTGTTGAAAAATTAATAGAGAATAACCACAAGCCAATAACAGCAAGAGCTTTGGCTACAAGTCTTGGCGTATCAGAGAGAAGTGTCAAGACCTATATCAAGGAGGTATCTGACTTCTGTGCCAAGAAGGGGCTGATTTTGAACAGGAAGCCTGGCATAGGATTTGAAGCAGATTTTACAGATGAGCAGATAGGAGATTTGAAAAATCTGGTTGACAACAAGGCTATCTCCATGTCCAGACAACAGCGGATAAACTATATTGCTTATATCCTGCTGAGCGGCTGGGACACCTATACCGTATCACTTTTTTCGGAGGAGCTGTCTGTCAGCAAGAACGTCATAAATGAGGACATAAGGCTTCTGGAATCCGAGCTTGATGCCTTTAAAATATCTGTGACCAAGACGGCAGGACATGGTATCTCCATATCAGGGGATGAGTTTTCCATCAGAAAAGCCCTGCGCCATATGTGCCGTTTAGCAGTGGAGAATAAAGAGGTGGAGACCTTTTATGACCACAGGATATCAAGGGAGGAGAGCAGGCTCTGGGCAAACAATTTCTCCAGAAAAAATTATGGGGACGCAATAGATATCATACATTCCATAGAGGAAAAGTATCATATATTATATACCGACTATTCGGTGCAGATGCTATCGGAGTATATTACTATACAGCTGTACAGGATAAAGAATGGCCATGTGCTGGGCGGTAGCCTTGCGTTATTAAATGGTAATAACAGTGCTATTCATGGAGATGAAGTGAACGATAGTCTTGTGGAAGCCCAGCCAGATATGACAGTGAATAAGTATAACATCATAACGGGTATCTCAGCGGATATAACTGCACAGATTAGCAGGCTGACAGAAAGTAAATTACCTCAAGGCGAGTCTGATTATATACAGATTCTGTTGCAGTCAGCAACCCTGCAGGAGGGCGGGGATGACAGCAAAGAGGATGCGGTGTCAGTGACTTTTGCCAATGAGCTGCTCCAATATCTGTCACAGATCATGGGCATGAATCTGGTAGAAAATGAACTGCTCAAGACCAGCATAGAGAGCTTTGTGCCCTCATCCCTTACCAGGACGAGGTACGGCATAGAGGTTACAAATCCGTTCCTACAGGACATTACTGAGATGTACTCAGGCATATTTGCCACCTGTTTCACCCTCTCACCGATATACGAGAGGTACACAGGGAATATGCCATCAGACCACGAGATAGCCTTTATAGCCTTGCTTGTGGGTGGCGCACTTCACAGGACACCACAGAGCATAAGGGCAATTCTTATAGGAACTGCAGGAATTGCGGCGGCAAACATAGTGGCGGCAAAGATTGAGAACAGGATTCCCAATATAGATATAGTAGCGATTTTGTCCTCTGAGAAGATGAACAGGCTGGACGAGTACGAATATGATATAGTCCTGTCCATGATACCGGGGCAGATAAATGATGACAGGATAGTACAGATATCCCCTATAGTAAGCCCCAAGGATGAGAAGCTCATACGTGACAAATGTACAGAGCTTAGGTCTGACTATGGCATTGACAAAAATGAGTTTGGAAAGCTCATAGGGGCAGACAATATTATTTTTATAGAGAAAAAAATAAGCAAGAAGGAGCTTCTGAAGGAGGCATGCGGACGGCTTATAGATGGAGGATATGTAACAAAGGCATTTTTAAAGGATGTGCTGGAAAGAGAGAATGTGGAGTCCACAGCAATCGGAAGCGGTATTGCCATCCCACATGGCAAGGCAGAAAATGTAATCAGACCACAGATATGCGTGGTCAAGCTGGCAGAGCCGCTAAACTGGGGCAATATGAAGGTGGATGTGATATTTCTTTTGGCACTTAATTTTGAAAATATGACAACGACAAAAGCCTTTTTCAGGGACTTTACCAGAGTACTGAGCGAGGAGGAATCCCTTAGTGCCATAAGGGAAACCCGTGGAAGCAAGGAGCTGGAAGGGGTTCTGAAAGCCAAGCTGCACTGGATATGATGTATTAGTAATTAATTGCACCATGTCTAGTGCAATTTTGCGTTTTGAGGTGGATTGAAAAATTTTTTTGCACAAAGTAAAATTAAATCATCAAATAACGTTAATACTATTTCAGGAGGTAATTATTATGGTAAGCAAAACAATGGTAATCAAAGCAGAGGAAGGACTTCACATGAGACCAGCAGGAGCAATCGCAAGAGAGGCTGGTAAATTCGACGCAGATGTAACAATCGTTATGGGCGATAAGAGAATCAACGCAAAGAGCCTTGTAAACATCATCGCAGCCTGCATCAAGAAGGATGCTGAAATCACATTTGAGTGTGACGGACCAGACGAGGAAGCTGCACTTGCAAAAATGGAAGAGCTTGAGGCTCAGAACTTTGGTGATTAATTAAAGTTTAAAAGAGGAAAGGGTGTTCGCAATGTTTAAGGGTATAGCAGGTTCAGAAGGAATTGGAATAGGCAGGGTTGTCATAATAGAAGAGCATGAGGTTGTGATTGAGGATAAGACAATCACAGATACAGATGCTGAGATACAGAGAGTCCAGTCTGCAATCGAGAAATTTGTAAACATCACAACAGAGATGGCAGACAGAATGGAAGCCACAGTTGGAGCAAAGGATGCAGATATTCTCCGTGGTCACATTATGCTGCTTCGTGACCCGACAATTGAGGAGCAGATAGTTGCACTAATCAGAAGTGAAAAGGTAACAGCCGAGAAGGCTCTGGATCAGGTGCTTGAGCAGACAGCAGCGCTTTTTGCCCAGATACCGGACGAGCTCTTACAGCAGAGAGCTACTGATTTCAGAGACATCAAGACCCGTATAGTCAAGATTCTGCTTGGCATAGAGGAGCTTGATATATCAGCGGTTCCGGCAGGCACAGTGCTGGTTGCAAAGGATCTGACCCCATCTATGACAGCAGGAATTGTCCCTGAGAATATTGCTGGTGTGCTCACAGAAGTGGGTGGCAGGACATCCCATTCCGCAATACTTGCCAGAGCAATGGAAATCCCGGCAGTACTCAGCATCGAGGGTATTTGCTCTCAGGTTAAAAATGGAGATATGGTAGTCCTTGATGGTACAAGGGGCGAGGCAATCGTAAACCCTGATGAGGCTGCTGTAGCAGAATATGAGAAAAAGCTTGAGGAATACAAAAAAGACAAAGAGCTTTTAAAGAAATACACAGGAAAGCCAACAGTATCAAAGGATGGCACCAAGGTTGAGCTGGTATGCAATATCGGAAAGCCAGAGGATGCCAAAAAGGTAGTAGAATGTGACGGCGAAGGAATAGGACTTTTCCGTACAGAGTTCCTCTTTATGGACAGAGACAGTCTTCCTACAGAGGAGGAGCAGTTTGAGGCTTACAAGTCTGTAGCAGAGACTCTGGCAGGCAAGCCTGTTATCATAAGGACTCTGGATATAGGAGGAGATAAGGAAATTCCTTATCTGGGACTGGAGAAAGAGGACAATCCTTTCCTTGGATTTAGGGCAATCAGATTCTGCCTGCAGAGAAAGGATATATATGAGACCCAGCTCAAGGCCTTGGTCAGAGCCAGCGCCTTCGGTAAAATCAAGGTGATGGTACCACTTGTGACAGGTGTTGATGAGCTGCGTCAGGTCAAGGCTATGATAGCCGACATCATGAAGGAATATGATGCAGCAGGAGTGGCATACAACAAAGACCTTGAGGTAGGTGTGATGATGGAGACACCAGCAGCCTGTCTTATGGCAGATGCACTTGCCAAAGAAGCAGCATTTTTCTCAATAGGTACAAATGATCTCACAGGATACACAATGGCTGTGGATAGAGGAAATGCCAAGGTGGCATACTTATATTCAGCCTACAATCCGGCAGTGCTCCGTGCAATCAAGCGAATCATCGAGTGCGGTAAAAAGGAAGGCATCATGGTGGGTATGTGCGGAGAGGCAGCAGCGGATGAAAAGCTGATACCACTCTTACTGG
>CAVFAM010000456.1:0-2918 GCA_963620375.1 Bacteroidaceae bacterium | reverse complement strand
ATATCAGAGTGCGATATTGATGAGTGTAGAGAACTTGCAGACAGGGTCATGAAATGCGTGACAGAAGAGGAAGTTCTTGCACAATTAACAAAATAGTGTAAGTTTTCCACAATGAAATGTGGAAAAGGTGGAAAAGTGGTACGGGAGTACCACTTTTTTGCGTTGTGAGGGCAAAAATCTCATTGCGTAATTATTGTTAATATGCTTATAATGAATGTATATGGAAGCCAGAATATTCTTGTAAAATAGGAGTAATAAAGAAATGAGTGTGCAGACAGATTGTGAAATGTTATCTGTTCAGGCAATGGAAGCATATGCCAGAAAATATCATGTTTCAGGAAATGATGTGGTCGAATTATTCCATGAGAATCAAGTTTTTGAAAAAATGATGATTCAGCATGAATACCTTCATCAAATAAGCTTTGAAGAAGTATTAGAGTATGTGGAAAAAATTATCACGGAAGGTTCAAAAGAATTAGTGGTTTATCATGGAAGCTGCTATGAATTTGAAAATGTAGATCTTAATAAATCCTACAATAGGAGAGACTTTGGAAAAGGCTTCTATACTACGATTTTACAATCTCAGTCAAAAGAATGGGGATATAGACTTTCATTAAGAGAAAAAAAGAAGAAGTATTTTGTTTATGAATACTTGTTTGAAGAAAATTCTGTGCTAAAGGTAAAAAGGTTTGATGCTTTGAGCGAAGAATGGCTGGAATTTATCAAAGAAAATAGAAGTAAAGGTGGATTACAACATAGTTATGATGTAGTAATCGGACCAGTTGCAGATGATAATACAATGGAGACTGTTCAGTTATATATAGCTAATATTTTAACGGCATCAGAAGCGGTGGAAAGGCTGAGGTATAACAAAGTAAATAATCAGGTGTCATTTCATACAGAGAAAGCATTACAGTATTTAAAATTGGTAAGGAGGAATTCTTATGCCAGAGATGATATATAGTTTTAATGGTAAAGACATTACTATGAATGTGTGTGTACAAATAAGGGACGTACTAAAGCTGTTGCAACAACATTTTCATATTAGTTTTGAGGAAGCTGCATTGAAATTTTATAAGTCAGAAACATATAAGACGTTGCAGGAAACGGAAAATGGATTGTGGGCAGAATCGGCAGAATATATAGCTGATAGATATTATGAAGAAGAGGACTCTATTATATCAGCGTAGGTATGGAGAGGAATTTGAAAAAAACGAAAAACGATAATGTTAAGAAGGCTACGGTAAAACATCGTAGTCTTTTTTTGTCTAGATATGAGAAAAAGTAAGATAAACGTCAAATAGAAGATTTAAGATGTAGCCACAGACAAAGTATGATAAAATAAAAACATAAGGGGGATAACAAATGTTAGATTTATATACACCACAATTCGAGGACTTATGGTTCCGCAAGCTTTTTATGAGCGATGAAGCCACTATGTCCTACAACCACAACTGCGGTGGGACGATTGACTTTCCAGAAAGCAAATGGCAGGACTGGTATGAACGCTGGATTGAAAAGGCTGAGGATAAAAGATTCTACAGGTATCTGCGCAATGAAAATCTGGAATTTGTCGGTGAAATTGCCTACTATTATGATGGAGAGAGGTATATTGCAGACATAATCATTTGTTCAAAATATCGGGGAAGAGGATATGGCAGGGAAGGCCTCCGACTGCTTTGTGACGAGGCAAAAAAGCATGGCATTGAAGAATTGTATGACGATATTGCAATAGATAATCCGGCAGTTAACTTATTCCTGCAAATGGGGTTCGTGGAAGCGTATAGAACATCGGAAATTGTCATGGTAAAAAAGAGACTGTTTCATATTTAATCATGGGGAGGATTTAATATATGAAAATTTCTGTAAAAGATTTATTGTTTGGTGATGTCACATCAGAACACAAGGACGTCATTCAAAACATATATGTATTCAGGCTGGTCTGTCTGTGCTGGCTTTTCTACAGCATAGAGACCTTTTTAAATGAAATAGGTGTTTTCATAGTGGATAAGCAGATATTCCGTTATGGCTATCTGTTTACTACGATATGCGTGCTCATATACATATGTCTGGTCTATAAGCTTAAGTTTAATAACAGGTATACAAAATATGTGAGCATTACGGCATTTACTCTGATTATCACAGCGGCGAATATTTCGCTGACATATCATATGGTACTTACCCTTACAATGCCTGTAATTGTGGCGGGAATGTACTCGTCAAAGAGATTTATCAGGTATACGGTTTTTATAATGATATTGTCTATCATTGTCAGTACATATGGAGGATATTTTTTCGGAGTATGTGATGCAAATATGGTGCTTTTAACCACCACGTCGCTTAAGAACCTGAATAATGACGGTATATTTGCAATGAATAAAATAAATGAAAAACCTATGCAGACCCTGACACTGTTTTATGTATTTCCAAGATGCTTTATGGCGGTTTCTTTTGTATACATATCAAATATCGTAAATAAGGTTATCAAGAAATCTTATAGAAGAGCAGTAAGAGACAAAATGACAGGGCTTTATAATAAGAATAAGCTGCTTGAAATCATAGAGGACGAGACCTATGTACACCAGAAGATTGCTATAATCTACTGGGATGTAAACAGGCTGAAGTATGTAAATGACAATTACGGACACCAGTCCGGGGATGACTTAATCGCCTGTATAGCGCATTGCATTGAGACTGCAGTAGGCAAAAATGGTGTTGCTTTAAGATATGGTGGAGATGAGTTTATAGCCATTGTGGCATGTAAATCCGAGGATGCTGTTAATCAGATTATTACAGGGTGCGAGAAATTGATTGAAGAAGCGCAGAGGGGAAAAGAGTACCCGGTATCAGCTTCTGTGGGATATTCATGGGGAACCGGCGATAAGATTGAGGAAATCATAGCGGTGGCGGATAAGAAT
>CAVFAM010000455.1:0-5376 GCA_963620375.1 Bacteroidaceae bacterium | reverse complement strand
GCTCTCTATACCGTGGTCTACAGAATTTCGTACCAGATGCATAAGCGGGTCAGAGATATGCTCGATAATATTCTTATCTACCTCTGTGGTCTCTCCTACCATCTCAAAGTCTATTTCCTTGCCAAGCTTTCTCGACACGTCAAAGACTATTCGGTTCATCTTCTGGAAGGTATTTGTAAGCGGTACCATTCGCATTGACATAATCACATTCTGCAAATCCGTAGATATCTTAGACATCTGGGCTGCCGCCTTGTTGAAGTTGTCAAGCTTAAGTCCCGGCACCTTCAGGTCTGGATTTTGTAGTACTACTGATTCTGATATAACCAGCTCTCCGATTAAATCCATAAGCATATCCATCTTATGTATGTCAACACTTATAAAGGCTGCTTTCTCGCCATTTGCCTTCTTGTCCTTGGCAAGCTTTTTTGCCTTGCCAGGCTCCTTTGACTGGACTACGAAATCACCAGGCTTAACCTCCTTAGGCTTTGTCTCCTGCTTCTCCTTCTCAACCTTTTCCTCAATCTCCTCAACAGAGGAATCCAGGTCAATCAGGATTTCTGAGCCTATTCCGTCAAAGCCCTTTTTATATTCAGCCTCGCTGCATTCAAAAATCTCAACCTTTTTGATGTCATAGCCAGGCTTTATTATCTTTTGAAGCTCTTCCTGCCCTTTTTGTGTCTTTAAGAGGATTTTAAAACCATCCTGTAAGATTTTCTGGGCACTGCCCTCATTTGAGATTATATCATCCGGCTCGTATATTATCTCCTCAGCTATTGGCTTTAAGGCATATACAGTCTTGTAGGCATGTACATTTGCCAGCTCGATTTCCGGATAGTACGCCAGATATATTCTGTAATAATGGCTGCCTGCAGAGCCTGTCACAGATGGAGGAATGTAAAACTGCATAGGAGACGAATCCTTCTCCTTTGGCTTTTCCTCCTTTTCGGCTTTGCCCTCGCCATTTTCACCCTTTATCTTATTAAGGAATTTGTCCAGATCCTTAATAATCTCTGACGAATCGCCATCTGCTTCCTCACCGTTCTGGATTTTATCCAGCTCATTGGTGATAAAGTCAGCTACATTGAGCACATGCTCCACAAGTTCCACATGGGGCACATTCTTTGGATGCGATTCTCTCAGGAAATAAAACACATCCTCAAGCTTATGCGCCACCTCAGTGATGTCATCATACATCATGATAGCAGATGAGCCCTTAATCGTGTGCATGGTTCTAAATATCTCGTTTATACTGTCTTCATCAAAATACTCTTCATCCTTTTGGTCTAATACAATTTCCTGAAGTGATTCAAGAAGCTGAGTATTCTCAAACAGGTAGGCATCCAGCATATCCTGTGTATTAAACTCAATACCCATTCCCTTTTCTCCTTTCCGAGACTAAAATCCTCTTCTATTCAATGAGTCCAAGCTTCTTTAAAGCCTGCTCAAATCTATTCTGGTCAATTGGCTTTCCTGAATAAATTGTACATCCAAGGTCAAAAGCCATCTTGACATTTTTCTCCTCATTAAGTGCAGTAGCCATAATTACCTTGACCTGCTTATCCTCTGGAATATTTCTCTCTTTTTCCAGGTTTCTTATTCCCATAAGTGCCTGATAGCCATCCATAACCGGCATGATACTATCAAGACATACCAAATCGTATGGGTCATCCTCCTCAAGTGCCAGCATGAAAGCGTCTACCGCCTCCATTCCGTCTACTGTGACATCGCAGTCACCATACTTAGATAAAAAGTTTGCCATGAATTTTCTTGTTACAAAATCGTCCTCTGCTAATAAGATTTTCATATTTATACGCTCCTTACATCTGATTCAATAAATTATAGGTTTTCTTTGCTATATCTCCAAGCTTCTCCTGATACTGGACTGCTCCAAGCTCATATGCTACCTTGGGCATGCCATAGACAACACATGTCGTCTCATCCTGCCCGATGGTCTTAGCTCCAGCGTCCCGCATTTTCTTTAAGCCCTTTGCGCCATCTCCGCCCATTCCTGTAAGAATAATGCCGATTGCGTTTCGTCCTGCGTTTTTTGCCACAGAATCAAATAATACATCCACCGATGGACAATGCCCGTTGACCTTGTCAGCCTTCTGGAGGGAAATCTGATAATTGTCTCCCACCTTGACCAGTGACATCTGTCTGTCTCCACCCGGAGCCAGCAGGACAAGTCCCTGCTTTACAATATCACCATTCTCAGCTTCCTTCACATGGCACCTGCACTGGTCATCCAGCCTCTTTGCATACATTTCTGTAAAGCCTGCCGGCATGTGCTGTACAATCACCGTTCCGGGAACATCTGCTGTAAATTCCTTTACTACAGTAGCTATCGCCTCAGTGCCTCCTGTGGAAGCCCCAATCGCAATTATGGTCTTTTTGTCCTCCCGTCTGGTATTTCTGAAATCAATCGTATCTACAGAATACTTTATTCTGCTTATTTTGGCTGTGGAAGCCACCTTTATCTTAACTGGCAGTTCATTTTCCAGCAGATTTTCCAATTCCTTTTTATTTGTCGCTGAAGGCTTGGCTACGAAATCGACTGCCCCTGCCTGCATTGCATCAAATACCTTTTCACTCAATGCGCTCAGCACGATGACAGGCATCGGATACTGTGGCATAAGCTTTCTCAAAAACTCAAGCCCGCTCATCCTCGGAAGCTCAATATCCAGAGTCATCACATCTGGTTTATATTTTATTATTTTATCTCTTGCCTCGTAAGGATCAGTTGCAGTTGCAACCACCTGTATCGCCGGATCCTTATTCAGGTTTGCCACTAATAGTTCTCTGAATACCAGAGAATCCTCGACAACTAATACTTTTATCTGCCGCATCAGTTTTTCCTCTAATCTGTTACTTTCTATATATTGCAGGTCCCACAAGCTTAAATGGAACCATATCTCTGTCTAATGTCTCCGTCTTGCCTATAAAGAGATAGCCTCCCGGCAGCAGAGAATCATATACCTTTTTTAACACCTTCTGTTTGGTCGGTGCATCAAAATATATCAGAACATTTCTCATAAAGACTACATGTAATGGCTTCTTAAATGGAAAGGCATCCATCAGGTTGAATTTTCTGAACAGCACCTCTGCCTTTAATTCATCTGTCACCACATACTCATCTGAGCCGTTTACAGCTCTGAAATAACGCCTCTTCCAGTTATCTGGCAGCGGCTCTATCTGTTCCGCAGAATATCTGCCTGCCAGTGCCTTTTTCAAGACCTCATTGGATATGTCTGTCGCAAGAATCTGTGTGTCCCAGTTATTATGCTCCAATCCAAAGAAATCCATAAGTATCATCGCAAGTGTATATGCTTCCTCACCGGATGATGAAGCCGCACACCAGATATGTAAATCCCTGCTTACAGCCTCAGTCTGCTTAAGCTCTGGCAGGACAACATTTTTCAGATAGTCAAAATGCTCTGTCTCCCTCATAAAATAGGTGTGGTTTGTAGACAATAAATCTACCAGCTTTTTCTCCATGCTGCCTGTTATGTCGCTTTGCAGGGCATCCATAAACTGGGTATATGTCCCATATCCGTGAAGCCTGACGAAATTATCAAGCCTGCCCTGGATAATACTCTTCTTGTTAGACATATCAATGCCATATTTACTTTTAAGAAACATGCTAATTCTTAAAAATTCTTCATCTGTCATTGCATTACCTTAATCAACATAAATATTAGTGAAACTGCCTGTATATTCTCTTGCATATACTGAATATCTCCTCATCAAAATCCCTTCCTGCTGTATTTTCAAGGATTTCAATTGCAGTCTCCTTTTCAAACGCCTTTCTGAACATTCTCTTTTCTGTAAGAGAGCAAAATGAAGCAATAATGCTTACTATCTGGGCAGATAAAGGAATATCACTGCCCTGCAGCCCCTCTGGATAGCCAGAGCCATTCCAATGCTCATGATGGCTCTTTGCTATCTCTATAGACATCTGGATGAAGTCGTTGTAATCTCCCTCAGATCTTATATCGGATAAAATTTTTGCTCCAATAGTGGTGTGAAGCTTAACCTTATCCATTTCCTCCCTTGTGAGTCTGCCCTTCTTCTGGAGGATTTCAATCGGGATTGCAACATTTCCAATATCACACAGGGGTGCTGCAAGCTCTATTGATTCGATGAAATTATCAGAAATCCTGTCCTCAAAGGTCGGAGACAGCTGCATCGCCTGCGCCAGCAGCTTACAGTTATATGACATTCTCTCCATATGCTTCTCGTCATAGCTGCCATTTTCCCTGGCTATATTGGCAAGGGCATAGAGGACATTTTTCTTTTCCTCTTCCATCTGCCTGAGCTGCTCCTGAACAGATGCAGCCAGCTGGCGGTTTACGTTTTGCAGATTATTATTTGCATCTGCAAGCTTTATATGTACACTGACTCTCGCCTGTACCACCTCTTTGATAAAAGGCTTTGTGATATAGTCCTCTCCCCCGAGCTTAAAGCCCTTTATTACATCATCCGGCTTGTCAAATGCCGAGATAAATATAATCGGTATATCTCTTGTCTCAGGCTTTCCCTTCATTATCTTACACAGCTCATATCCGTCCATCTCAGGCATTGCAATGTCTAAGAGCACCAGATGAGGCTTTATCCGCTCAAGCATCTTAAGTGCCTGTACTCCATTTTCAGCAAGGACAGGTCTGTGCCCAATCTCTGCGATGATGTTTTTGAGCACTACCCTGTTTGCCTCCACATCATCTACAATCATTATCATTTTTTGTTCTTTGCTTCTGTTTTCCTCTACCATTTCCCAATTCCACATTCTATAAGTAAGATTTTAGCTGTTCGTATGACGCCATCGCCTTATCATAATCCTCTTTCTGTACTGCCATCTTGAGTCTGAGTGCCGAGGTCTTTATCTCCTTTGGAGCCTCAGCTGTAAGCCGCTTTATAGTATCTGTAAAGCCCTCTGCCTTTTCCCAGTTGCTCATCTCAAGACACAGGACAAGCTTTGTCATAACTGCACTTAGCTCATCCAGATTAGCCGGCGTGCCAAAGCTTTGAAGCTCGGAGGCATCCGTATCCATCACATCTGCAAAATGCTTTGGTGTCTGAATGTTTATGACAGGATTTTCCTCCTGCTCATCCTCTGGTATATCCACCCAGATTGAAAACGAAAACATGGTTCCCTTGTTGATTTCACTGTCGACTGATATATTGCCACCCATCAGCTCTACCAGCTGCTTTGATATATTAAGCCCCAGTCCTGTTCCGCCATATTTTCTCGAAACAGAGGCATCCACCTGTGAAAAGCTCTTAAAAAGCTTGTCTGTATCTGCCTTGTCGATGCCTATTCCTGTATCAACCACCATGAAAAACAGCTCCATCCTGTTTTTGTCCTGGGCTGTCTTTAAG
>CAVFAM010000454.1:0-10759 GCA_963620375.1 Bacteroidaceae bacterium | reverse complement strand
GGAAAATATTATGGTGGCTCTGAAAGAAAAGAAGGAATATCAATAGATGGGTATGACTACATGATTAAATTTCAAAAGCAGACAGCATTTGGAAAGCGGAATAATCATATATCAGAGTTCCTTGGCTCACATATATTTGAAATATGTGGTTTTAATGTACACAAGACATATCTTGGCTACAGAGACAGTGAAGAGGTTGTTGCCTGTAGAGATTTTAATGAGTCTGGTAAGCAGTTTGTTCCATTTAATGATGTGGGAGAGAGTACATTGGACCAGGATAGGGAAACATATCAGTATGATTATGAGGATATCATGCAGATGTTAAGAGATAATTCAAAGCTTACCAACGTTAGTGAAACAATTGATATGTTTTGGCGGCTCTATATTATGGATGCTCTACTTGGCAACTTTGACCGTCATGGAGCCAACTGGGGATTTATAAAGGAAAATAACAGATATACTTTGGCACCGATATTTGATAATGGCTCATGCCTGTTTCCTAATTTGGTGGATGAGTCAGAAATGATGGAGATAATAGAATCAGAGGAAGAAACTGATAAGAGAGTATATAGATTTCCTACATCCCAGATAAGGCTGAATGGGAAGAAAAGCTCTTATTTTGAAGTGATAAATAGCTTACAGTTTGAGGAATGTAATGATGCATTGCGTTATGTGGTGCAGCAGCTAGACATGACTAAGGTAGAAAAACTAATTGATGGTACACCACTTATTTCGGATGTCCAAAAAAGTTTTTATAAACATATGCTTACGGCAAGATATAATAAAATTCTTCTGGCTTCATTGGAAAAGCTGGATTTAAGAGGGCGATAGAATGAGAGAAGTAGTAACACGTGGAGACATTTGTTTAAAGGATGATTATAACCTGACCTATAAGGTGGCTGATATTAGTTATACAGAGAGGGAGGATGAAAGCTTTGTATATGAGATAAAGCCAGATTATAGTGTAATAAATCTTTTGAGTACAAAGGATTTTCAGGGAATACCAGGATTGGATTTAGACCTGAAAAAGGAAACCTATATAAGAGAAAATATAGTACCTGTTTTTATCAGCGAAAGGGCACCGGGAAAAAATAGGGAGGATTTGTGGAAGCTTCTGAAAGACTGCAATATGCAGTATTTGAACCAGTTGGAGTGGCTGATTAGAACAGATACCAGATATTCGGGTGACAAACTTTTTGTAAAGCGTTCTGAAAATAAAACAATCGAGGCAGAGACAATGGGGAGTCTGGGAAATCGAAGTGCAGTAATCTGTCATAATTTGCTGGAAACGATATGCTATGGAGACAGGGTGATATTACCATCATTGATAATTGATGATAAAAATCGCAGACAGTACTATGATTTGTTGATAGAACTATACAGTACTGAGCGCAAATTTCTCTATTCACAAAAGAAAAAAGGAATTGCACAATCTGTAAATAATGGGAAGTATAAGGGGCGTGCAAGAATAAAAATTGACACGCTTGCTGCACAGGAGACTTTTGAAGAGTATCGGGATAAGCGGATAAGCAGTGCAGAAGCAGCTCGAAAGCTTGGGGTCAGCCCATCTACTTTTTTGAGACGGTATAAGGAGTATAGTAGTATTTAATAAATTTGTGATAAGGCTATGACTAAAATAGACAGGAGTCTTCAAAAATATTTGAATAGAAAATATGTGTAAGCTATAATGAATACGTTAAAAGATATTTGAAAGCTATATAATATGGGGGACATGTGAAAATATATAGAAAACCTAGTATAAAAAAATCTATAAGTGCAAGAACAACTGGTAAGTGGACTAGAGCTGCAAAGAGAAAGATAATACCTGGGTATGGAAAAAGGGGGATGGGGTATATTAAAAACCCTAGAAGAGCTTTTCTAAATAAAGGATATTATCAAATAACGAGAGGCGTTTTTTCATCATCAAAAAGGCGGCATTATAGGAAAGAAAATAAATTAGGAATAATTATTATATTACTTATTATATGTGCGATTTCACACTTGTTTAAAGGTGAGGAAAATAAAGAACTTGAAGAAATCAATGTAATGAATGAGCCAGAGGAAATCAATGTAATCAATGAGACGGAAGAAAATGAATCTTCTGACAAAAATTCTTCATACTCAATGAAAAGACATGTGGGGGAGGATTCCCGACTCAGAGATGCTCCAGAATGTTTTGGAATAGATAATTTCCTGTATAATTATGAAGAAATAGCCGAGTATGGTTTGGGAGAAGATGAAGTAAATACTTTGAAAGAACATTATTCGGAGGAGACAACTTTTTCAAGAATTACAAATTATCCATTATCCCAAGGGTATTATATGACTGGAACAAACAGCTCGCTTCAATTTTTTTATAGGGGTGAATCAGAACAAATTGATGAACAAATACAAAATCAAATAATTCATGATTGTATACATGCGATTGATGCTAATGTACCTGATGAATGGATTGATTATGAAATAAATACAATTAGGCAAACGGAGTCTACAACAGCATATTTTAATGAGAGATTTGAATTTACAGGTGGCTTAACATCATTAGGCACGATAAGTTTTACGATTACTTATAATCCAATGCATAATTCAATTCAAGAGATGAATTGGGGATATAGTGATTATGAAATACCAAACTATAGATAATATGAGAACTTATAAATGGCGCTAGCTATTATGATTTTGTTATCAGTAATTACACAGATTCCGACAAGTATAATATTTGTAATAAAAGATATTGTTACTAGCTTTATGTTTGCTTCAGTTGTAAAATGAATATTCGAGGAGGAAGGAATTATGAAAAAACAAAAGGGAATTCTAAACTTAGTACACAGCAAAAAAGCACTCATGGCTTATGTTGTAGTTGGACTGATTTATTCCGTGATAAGCGTAGTTGCGCCATCCATATCCGGCGACTTGGTCAACTCAGTCATATATGGGGAGGGAGATATCAAGTACTATCTGACACTTCTTATCCTGACATATTTGTTTTTGCTAGTGCTTTCAGTTTTAGACCAGCACACATTTATGTCCTTTGAAATCAAAGAGAAGAAAGCCATGAGAAATGAGCTGTTCTCATCATTTTTAAAGAAAAAAGGACAGAACAGCGAGCAGGTAGCTGCATTTTCATCCTTTGTAAACAACGACATGCCGTGTGTTGTGGAGGATTACTATGCAGGAGCAGTGGATATTATAAAATGTATCTGCATAATCCTGTGTGTAGCGGTAAAACTTTTGGACGTTCATTGGCTATTGGCACTTATTATTGTAGGAAGCAGCATTTTGATTACCGCTATTCCAAACACGATGAGAAAGCATGTGGGTAAAGTCCGTGAAAACTACGGTGCAGCTATGGAGGACTATAACGGAGTACAGCATTCCCTCCTGACCGGTGCCAATACAGTGAGAGTTACAGGTTTTGGCAAAAGAGCCAGAGACATCATACAAAAGAAAAATGATGTGATTGTATCCGAGGAGAAAAAGCTTAACAGGTCACAGCTTAAAGTTGTTGGTGTAGCTGGAGGAATGCAGATTTTAAAGAGAGTCCTCATTCTGGCAGTGGGCGTGTATCTGATTTACATAGATGCCATCAAAGTCGGTGGACTTCTCGTAGCCGTACAGCTTGCTGAGGTTCTGGCGATGCCGGCAGAAATGCTTGCCTACATGCAGAATGCCAGAAATCAGGCAAAACCACTTGTGGAGAAGTATGATAAGCTGACATCTGTAGAGGACGACATGGGACAGATAAAGCTTGAAGATGTACAGAGCATCAGCGTAGACCACCTGAGCTATGAGATAAATGATGTCCAGATAATAAAGGATTTTTCATTCACCTTTGAGAAGGGCAAAAAGTATATGCTTACAGGACCAAGCGGATGTGGTAAGTCTACATTCCTAAGCCTGCTTGAAAAGCTGCAGGAGGGCACATATAAGGGAAGTGTCAGGGTAAATGGTGTCTCATTAAATGACATCAGTTCAGCTTCACTGTATGAGAAAATCGGGGTAGCCTTTCAGGAACCATACCTCTTTGGTTTTTCTTTGAAGGAAAACATCATTATGGGTCGTGACGTCAGCGACAGTGATTATGAGGCTGTTATGAAGAAATTAAATCTTGATTATTTATTAGACCGCTTCGCAAATGATGCGTTAAACACAGAGATGGTTTCCAGATTGTCCGGCGGAGAAAAGCAGAGAATTGCACTCGCCAGAGCCATGGTTGGAAAACCACAGGTCTATATGCTTGATGAGATAACATCCTCCCTCGACGAGCAGAACGCCAGGGAGATAGAGGAAATCCTGCTGGCGGAGGATGCCACAATCCTGTATGTCTGCCATAAAATCATACCAGAGCTTAAAGACCAGTATGAGGAGGTTGCATTTGCCTGAGCCACAGTGATAGGTTTTAGGAATAAAGTGAGGGAAAAAATGAAAATTGGATTATATATGTATAATACATCTCCGCTGTTTGAAATTATAATTGCAAAGTATATTTTGGAGACAAAGTATGAAGTTGTTATATTATCAGATGAGGAAGAAATAAATACTGCTGAAAATATAAAAATAAGAGCAAAGAAGATAGATGAAAGGAATTTAGAGGAGGAGCTTGAGGCAATTATTATCTGTGGAGGAGAATTAGAACAGTCAAAGAAAAGTGCTGACATTAAAAAATTAATTCAAAATATGAATGATAAGGGTAAAATAATTGCATCCATTTGCTCGGGTAATAATATTGTTGTAGAAGCACTGAGCATGAGCGGTGTGGAGAATAATTTTAGTGGAACGAAGTTAATAAATAAAAATGTTTTTTTATCTTCCGCAGACCATTATGTTCAATTCGGAATTGTTTTAGGAAAATTACTGGATGTTTATATAGATAAAAATGATTATGACGAAACAGTACATTTTTTCTTAAAGAACCAGGTATAACGAGGAGGAACCATGAAAAACCAAAAGAAGTGGTAGGATTATAGACATTGTGTTATAGTATAGATGGTTAAAAAACTTATTCACTTGACGAACAGAATGCCAGGGAGATAGAGGTAACCAAATGGAAGAAAAAGATTATTTGTATCATGGAAGCCCAGTAAAGGTTGATAAATTACTTCCAAATAAGGCGTATGACACGGAGTATACGGAAGGATGCCAATATGCCGTATACGCCACCAGCAATAAAATGATGGCAATATTATTTGCACTAGGCTGTGTCAGTGATTCTGAAGATTCTGAACGTATCATGATGCCTGAATACGGAAATAAAATGATTTTTAAAAATTGTCATCCTAATTATAATAAAAAAGGATATGTTTATGTTCTGGATAAGTCTAAATTTATACATGCAATGGGAACTCAATGGGTCTGCGATGAAGAAGTTATCCCTATTAGTATAGAGGAGATTAACGTAAATGATTATTTAGAATATTGCATTATTCAGAGCTGCTAGTGAAAACGCTCAAATGTGTTACGATACACGATTTGAGCGTTTTTATATTATTTTGGACTTTTTGCATGATTTCAAGCTGTTTAGATACTAAAAAATCACGAAAACCATGATTTACAAAAATTTTTAGAAAAGGAAAATGATAATTGTTCATAAAAAATCCAAATCATCCATTTTCTTGGACTTAAATTACAGGAATAAGGTAAAAAAATCCAAACCGTCAGATAAAATCGTTCAATGAATAAAAACCGCCAACAGATAAAGCCAGTCAACAAACATCAACATTACTTCAATATCAGTTCCCCCAGAAACTTCTCAAAATTAACCCCTTCCACATCCGCAGTATCATCATTCACCGTATCAGCAATGCTATGGTATATGAAAGAGCCAGCAAGACCTATAGCATCCTCAGTGGACATGCCATTCATCCTGCATCCGCATAATACCGAGGCAAACAAATCCCCGGTTCCAGAAAAGCTCCTGTCAAAAAAGTGGGAGCACTGTTTAAAACTGCCATTATCAGTCACCGCCAGATTATATATGAAGGATGATGAATTGCCTATAGGCTTAATGCCTGTGATAACCACATCCTGCTCACAGTCCGCCTGCGCTCTGAGCTTTACAGCAATGTCCTCCGAAAAACCAAGCAGCTCATCAATATCCTTGAAGCTATGAATATCTTTAGCGTCCAGACCAGCCAGCAGACAAGCCTCGGTCAGATTTGGCGTGATAAGATTAGCCTGCCTGGTCAGAGCTTTCATGCCCTCCAACAGTTCCTGACTGTATATACTGTAAGTCTCACCATCATCCCCCATCACAGGGTCAACCAGCAAAAAAGTATCGTCCCTATTAAATTCTTTCAGAAAATCCAGAAAGAGATTCACCTGTTCCTTACCAGTCATAAAGCCACTGTATATGCCGTCAAAGGACGCCTTATTCTTCTGCCATGCCTCTGTAAAATCCGGAATCATGGCAGTCAAATCTGTAACCTTATAATAATCATACCCAGTCTGGGCAGTAAGCACCGCCGAGGGAATCGGACAGCATTGTACGCCCAGTACGGACAAAACAGGAATAGCCGCCGTAAGCGAGCATTTTCCAAAACCAGATATATCATTAAAAACTGCGACTTTTTTCATAAAATAAGTTCCTCTCAAGCATGCGATATAATTTACTCAAATTTTATTAGTCTGGCAGCAATAAGTCAATAAAGGAAGCGTTATAAATTATTGTAAATGATAATTTCAACAACCCTATTATACAAATCTATCTGTCAAACCTACGATGGGATATTCAGCCAATATAGGGATTTCCTGTGGCTTGTGCAGGGCATTAGATTTTCTTAATGTTCTGTACGCTTCCCAGCAACTCGGCAACAGGACGTTGCCGAGAACGGGACCTGAGCCATGGATGGCGAATGTCCCGTGTTTGCGTCAAGCTTAATCCACCTAAACCAGAACATTTAGAAAATCTTACGCCCGAAACCCGCCACAGGAAATCCCTATATTGGCTGAATATCCCTTTAAAGCCTTTAAAGCATTGCCAAACAGAAGTTTTGAAAATCTACAAAACATGTGTTATGATAATAATGCCCTAACCATTACCGCCACCCTCACAGTGACCGGTAATGTACAAAGCATGGAGGTAAGAACATGTTTCAAAAGAAACAATTGATATACAGCGAGACGCTTGGCGTATGCCAGGTAGAAAACATAGTCGGACTATCCGCCACAAAAGGCGGCGAAGCCATATCCTACTATGTACTAAAGCCAATATTTCAGCAGGAGAAAATATCGTATATCCCGGTAGAGCATCATCAGGTGGCACTCAGAGAGCTATTCACTGAGGAGGAAGCCAGACAATTATTAGAATCAGAGGAAGCCATGAAGGACAGCTTATTAAAGCAGGCAGTCAGATATGTGCTTCATATGGAACAGGAAGAGGAGGAATAAGATGGCACAGCAGAGATCATCCCAGCAGCCGATACATAAATTTGTACTTGGAAATAAGGAGCTTGAGGGCAAGACAGCAGAATTCCAGTACGACAAGGGCTGGTACAGCATTACAGACATAGTAGGAGAGGAGAGAAATCTCATATACAAGTCCAGAAATGCCCAGGAAGCCTACACCAAGTGGAATGTATACATAGGCAGAAAAAAGGAGCGTCCTTCTGCGGAGGAGCGTAGAAAGCAGAGAGAAGAACAGAGAGCAGAACAGCGGAAGGAACAGAAGAATAAATAATGGATAGAGTATTTAATTATGACAATAAGTTTTTCAGAGGAATAAGCACACTTGTGGACTGTGTGATAATAAGCGTATGCTGGGCATTGATGTGCCTGCCAGTCTTTACCATCGGAGCAGCCTCGGCAGCCATGTATGACACAGTGCATAAGGTAATCAGAAGAGACAAGGGTTATGTCTGGAGCGGCTTCTGGAAGTCCTTCAGGGAGAATTTCAAACCAGCCACAAAGGCATGGCTTATACAGCTTGTGGTAATTATTGTGCTGGGAGGAGATTTGTATATCACTTCACAGGCATTACAGGCAGGTGTAAGCTGGGGAATGTTATATATAGTATTCCTTGTTATGGAAGCACTTGTCGCAATGTGGGTAATATATACATATGCATATATAGCCAGATTTGAGCAGACACTAAAGCTGACCTTGAAGAACGCAGCCCTGCTTGCAGTTGCCAACCTGCCAAAGACTGTGCTTATATTTATAGTTACATTGGCAGCAGCGATAGCAGATATGTATGTGCCGGTTTTAATAGTGATACTGCCTGCGATAGCAACTATTTTTTATGAATTTATACTTGAAAAGGTGTTCAGAAAGGTTATGACTCCTGAGGACCTTGCCAGAGAGCAGGAAGAAGATAGCTTCGATAAAGATTGTTAATCAAGAGTAGGAGGGACTTACTATGAAAAGAATTGGAATGCTTACAAGTGGTGGTGACTGTCAGGCTTTAAACGCAGCCATGAGAGGTGTGGTAAAGGGACTGGCCTGTAACGTGGACGAGCTGGAAATCTATGGATTTGAAAACGGCTACAAGGGTTTAATCTACGGCAACTACAGACTGCTCACATCTGCTGATTTTTCGGGAATACTGACCCAGGGTGGCACAATACTCGGTTCATCACGCCAGCCATTCAAGCTCATGCGTACACCGGATGAGAATGGTCTTGACAAGGTGGAGGCTATGAAGCAGACATATCACAAGTTAAATCTTGACTGTCTGGTAATACTTGGCGGAAATGGAACCCAGAAAACAGCAAATCTTCTGAGGGAAGAGGGCTTGAATGTCATTCATCTGCCAAAGACCATAGACAATGATATATATGGAACAGATGTGACCTTCGGTTTCCAGAGCGCAATCAATATTGCAACAGAGGCTATAGATTGTATACACACAACAGCTGCATCCCACAACAGGGTATTTATAGTAGAGGTTATGGGACACAAGGTAGGCTGGCTCACACTCTATGCAGGAATTGCAGGCGGAGCAGATATCATTCTGCTACCAGAGATACCATATGATATTGACAAGGTCACAGAGGCTATCCAGAAGAGGACAAAGGATGGCAAGGGCTTTACAATCATTGCAGCAGCAGAGGGGGCTATCTCAAAGGCCGATGCCAAGCTCACAAAGAAAGAGTACAAGCAGAAGGTGGCAGACAGAAAGTACCCATCTGTCAGCTATGAGATTGCAGACCAGATATCAAAGAAGCTTGGAACAGAGGTCAGAGTTGCGGTTCCTGGACACACACAGAGAGGCGGCAGTCCATGCCCATACGACAGGGTGCTCTGTACCAGACTTGGCTCAGCAGCAGCAAAGGCAATCATGGATGAAGACTATGGCTGTATGATAGCCATGATTGACGGACAGACAAAGAGGGTTCCTCTTGGGGAGGTGGCAGGAAAGCTCAAGATGGTAGACCCAAAGAGCCAGATGATTAAGGAAGCTAAGAGAATAGGAATAAGCTTCGGAGACTAATAATAAATGAAGGCAGGTGCAATAAGTGTCTTATCAGGCATTATATCGTAAGTTTCGTCCCGCTGAGTTTGAGGATGTAAAGGGACAGGAGCATATAGTAACTACATTAAAAAATCAGATAAAGGCTGACAGGATAGGGCACGCATATTTATTTTGCGGCACAAGAGGAACTGGAAAGACTTCAGTTGCCAAAATTTTTGCAAAGTCTGTAAACTGTGAGCACCCGGTTGATGGCAGTCCATGTGGGGAATGTCCGTCCTGCAGGGCAATAGCAGATGGCTCGTCAATGAATGTGATAGAGATAGATGCCGCATCTAATAACGGTGTTGACAATATCAGACAGATTAGGGAGGAGGTATCATACCGTCCTACCGAGGGAAAGTACAAGGTCTATATCATAGACGAGGTACATATGCTTTCAACGGGAGCATTTAACGCCCTTTTAAAGACCCTTGAGGAGCCGCCAAGCTATGTTATTTTCATACTGGCTACCACAGAGGCGCACAAAATCCCTATTACCATTCTGTCCAGATGCCAGCGCTATGATTTTCACAGAATATCAATAGACACCATAGCAGCAAGGCTTGGCGACCTGATGCAGCAGGAAAAGGTAGAGGTCGAGGAAAAAGCCATCCGCTATGTGGCAAAGGCAGGAGACGGCTCCATGCGAGATGCCTTAAGCCTTCTCGACCAGTGCATAGCCTTCCATCTGGGTGAGACTCTAACCTATGAGAATGTGCTTGAAGTGCTGGGAGCAGTGGACACGGAGGTGTTTTCACGTCTCTTGAGGCAGATAATTGACAAAAATGTGACAGGGGCAATCATGATACTTGATGAGCTTGTGGATGAGGGCAGAGAACTGGGACAGATGGTCAGTGATTTTACCTGGTATCTGAGAAATCTTCTGCTGATACAAAGCTCAGATGATATGGAAGATGTCCTGGATATGTCCCAGGACAGCATAGATGCCTTAAAGGAAGAGGCAAAGCTTATATCTCCGGAGGTTCTGCTCCGCTATATCAGGATATTCTCAGAGCTTGGCAACCAGGTGAGGTATGCCTCGCAGAAGCGTATCGTGATAGAGATAGCAATTATAAAGCTCTGCCGCCCAGAGATGGAGACCAATCAGGAATCTATCGTAGACAGGCTTGAGAGCCTTGAGAAAAAAATGGAGCAGGGCATACCAGTGACTTCAGTGCAGACAGGGGCTGTGCCACAGGGAAACCAGCCACAGCAGGCGCCAGTAAAGAAGCAGGAGCTGCCAAAGGCGATACCAGAGGACATACAGGCTGCGATTAAAAACTGGCGTAGCATAATCTCTGAGGTGGGCGG
>CAVFAM010000453.1:0-8078 GCA_963620375.1 Bacteroidaceae bacterium | reverse complement strand
GCAGAGGTAAAGGCATTGGATGAAAATGCCCTCTCAATGCAGCAGTCCAGTGAAAAGGCATCAGACACACTCACCAATCTCCAGAGCATTAACGACCAGGTTGAGCAGACTATCCGTGAGGTACAGGAGCAGACTAACAGGACAAATGAGTCTGTAAAGAAGATACAGGCGGCAACAGAGTTTATCACTTCTATTGCGGAGGAGACAAACCTGTTAAGCCTTAATGCTTCGATTGAGGCTGCGAGAGCTGGGGAGAGTGGCAAGGGCTTTGCTGTCGTAGCAGGACAGATTAAGCAGCTTTCAGAGCAGTCAAACCAGTCCAGCAAGGAGATTGAGGAAACTGCAAAGATATTAAATGACGATTCCACCAAGGCGGTTGAAATCATGCAGCAGATGCAGCAGGTTATCACAAGCCAGAGCGAGAGTATGCTGGAGACCCAAAAGGTTGTGGAGGAAGTTATTGTACAAATCAGAAATTCTATGCAGAGCATAAAGCAGATAAAGGACAGAACTGAAAATCTTGCAAGCACACGAAATGAAGTGCTGCAGGCTGTGGAGGACTTATCTGTTATTGCACAGGATAATGAGTCGGGTACGAGAGAGACCTATGAGGAAACTGAAATGGTTGTGAATACCTTCCAGCAGGTGTATATGAGTGCAGAGCAGCTGCAGGAGATTGCGGATAAGCTGGTGGGTAGTATTGATTATTTCACAATATAAAATGGCAGCTTGGGACGTTGGGGAGTCGGGGGGACGACTTCCCACTTGGGGGCTGTGAAGAATCGGATGGCGTACAGTGTATTTTGCCGAAAAAATATGAAGTCAGCACCGAGACTTAATCGCAGATAGGGCTTACCGCTTTTTGGGTGTATAGCCGTTGCGGGGATTATGGAACCTCGGTGCAGTTCATATTTTGTTCTGCAAAACAACTGTACGCCATCCGATTTATCTTAGGTTGTGAGTGGGAAGTCTTATGGCAAGCCTCCAGTGTGTGGGGCGGCATGGTGGGGAAATATATGGGGAAATTTACGAAGATGGGAAGATAAAATGATGAATGTGGTACGATTGACATTATAGATGGAACGAATATATATATTATATGAAATCGGCAACGAATATGTAGTAAGCAATTTAAACTAATACAGTAATTAGTGATGCTGAAGTATTTAAAGCTGAAAAGTAATAAACAAATAATTATCATTTTGAAATAATCAATAGTGGAGTAGCAAATAATCAATGTATGATATAAACGTATACATTTTTGACACAAATCAATTTAACAATCTAAAGCCAGAGACTCTAAATGCAATACTTGATGAGATTGCTCCAGTATATGCCAGAAAATACAGCAGACTCAAAGAGGCTGGCAATCTGGCTGGCAGCTTACAGGAGCTGGCTGCGGGAATCTTACTTAGCAGATGCCTTGGTGTGCATGAGGATGATGAAATTAGGCTTGGTGAGCATGGCAAGCCAGAGCTTGTTTTGGGGGACGTGGCTTTTAATTTGTCCCACAGTGGGCATTTTGTTGTATTGGCTGTGACAGACAAGGATGTGGGGGCTGTCGGAGTGGATATTGAGCGGACTGACAGAGTCAGGCTTTCGGTGGCAAAGAGGCTTTTTCCCAGGGATGTATATGAGGCTATTGCTTTGGAAATGGAGAGAGATGAGAAGGCTGCTGGTATATTATTTGCCAGGCACTGGACTGTCTGTGAGGCGAGACTTAAGCTCAGTGGTCTTGGGCTTGGCGGCTATGCTGGCATAAAGTACGATTATTCAGATACAGACAGTGATGTGATGCACATTGAGCTGGAGAATTCCCAATATATTATAGCCGTTGCCATAAATGGTAATATTAATACTTGCGAAGTATCTGAGAAAATAGTACAATATTACTAATTGGAGGATATAATATGACAGTTAAAGAGTGTTACGATATAGTTGGTGATTACAATGATGCTATGGCTCGTCTGGTAAAGGAGGATCTTGCTGCCAGATTTTTAAAGAAGTTTGAGGCTGACAAGAGCTATGAGAATCTGCTTGCAGCTTATGAGGCAGGCGACATTGAGGGAATTTTTTCTTCTGCCCACACCTTAAAGGGAGTTGCAGCAAACCTGTCACTTTCGAGAATTTTTGCAGTGGCAAGTGATATTACAGAGCTTTACAGGGACAGACAGGAGCATGATATGGGCAACCGCATTGAGGAGCTTAAAAAAGAATATAAACTGGCAGTTGATACCATAAATCAGCTTGATTAACAGGTAGATGTGAATTGACAGGGGCTTAGAGTTACAGCTTTAATCCCCTGTTGTTTTATGTATTATCAGACATAAGTTGACATGAATAGAATGGATGCTATACTGTAAAAGAAAAATGGCATATGCCGATAAAAGGAGGGATGAAATTGCCAAGACCAATAAAACCAAGACGTATATGTGAGGAGCCGGCAATCAAGGAGTTCGGACCTGAGGATAAAAATACACAAAGAGAGATTATTACTATGTCTGTAGATGAGTTGGAGGCAATCCGTCTCATTGATATAGAGGGGATTTCACAGGAGGAATGTGCCCTCAGAATGAATGTAGCCAGGACAACCGCACAGGCTATATATAACAGTGCCAGGACAAAAACTGCAAAGTGCCTGGTATACGGTTATGAGCTTCAGATTAGCGGTGGCAACTATGAAGTGTGCAACGGACAGGGTGGCTGCTGTACATGTGGAAAGAGTGAATGATAAATGGCTTTCTTAGATAATTATAATGGTGTATACTGGAGGTGGTATGATGACATATTCTGAATGGAAGGATTATGCCATAGTTGAATATGATGTTGTCAGCAGAAATTACAACAAAAAGGTGTATGAGGCAGTAGTGGATGACAGGACTACTGGAAAAGGAGAGCTTGTGCAGCTTACACTCAGGGATGTAATGAACAAATGTGCTGGCACTAATTTTGAAAATCCTATAAAGCGGGCTATAATGAAGTGTGTATACACAGATGCAAAGCTTGACAAGGAAATCAGAAAAGTTATGGATGAATATTTTGAAGTCTGAAATTACAGGGGGGATAGTGTTTTGGATAGAGAACATTTGCACTATATGGAACAGCTGTCGGAGATGTACCCGACAATCAACAAGGCTGCGGCAGAGATTATAAACCTGCAGGCTATTGTAAACCTGCCAAAGGGCACAGAACATTTTTTGTCAGATATTCATGGAGAATATGACGCATTTTCACATGTGCTTAAAAATGGTTCAGGTGCGGTACGGAAGAAGATAGAGGATGTATTTGGGATGGCATTAAGCGACAGCGACAAGGCTGGACTAGCCACACTGATATATTATCCTAAGAAAAAGATGGAATTAATCAAGCAGACAGAGAGCAATATGGATTTGTGGTACAAGGTCACACTGTACCGTCTTATAGAGGTCTGCAAGACAGTGTCTTCAAAGTACACAAGGTCAAAGGTCAGGAAAGCCCTGCCTGAGGATTATGCCTATGTAATTGAAGAGCTTATAACAGAGAAGCCAGAGGTCTTAAACAAGGAAGCCTATTATGAAGCTATCGTAAATACAGTAGTGGAGCTGGGACAGGCAGAACAGCTTATTGTCGTGCTGTGTGAGCTTATCCAGCAGCTTGTAGTAGACCATCTGCATGTGCTGGGTGACATATATGACAGAGGCGCCGGCGCACATCTTATAATGGACAAGCTGTGCAAGTACCACTCACTTGATATCCAGTGGGGAAATCACGACATCATATGGATGGGAGCGGCAGCAGGCAATCTGGCATGTGTAGCCACAGTGATTAGAAACAGCATCAGATATGGCAATATTGACCTTTTAGAGGAGGGTTACGGAATCAATATGCTTCCTCTGGCAACCTTTGCCATGAGGGTATATGCAGACGACCCTTGCGAGAGATTTGTGTTTAAGGGAACACCTAGCGGCACAAATTTTGAAGAAAATGAGATGACCAGAAAGATGCACAAGGCGATAGCCATAATCAGATTCAAGCTTGAGGGACAGCTTATCAAGAAGCATCCTGAATATGGCATGAGGGACAGGCTTTTGCTTGAGCATATTGACTATGACAAGGGAACCGTAGAGATAGAGGGTAAAAGCTATCCTATGCTTGATATGTGTTTTCCTACTATTGACCCGCAGGACCCATACAGGCTCACAGATGAAGAGTACGAGGTCATGACAAGGCTTCGGTCCTCATTTTTGCATTGCGAGAAATTGCAGACCCATGTGCAGCTTTTGCTCAAAAAGGGCGGTATGCATAAGGTCTACAATGGCAACCTGCTCTTCCATGGCTGTATACCTATGATGGAGGATGGAAGCTTTGCAAAGGTCAACGTCTATGGCAGGGAATACAGCGGCAAGGCACTTTTTGATGTGCTTGAGTCATATGTCAGAAAGGCATTTTTCTCCACAGACAAGGAGGAACAGGAAAAGGGTGCAGATATCATGTGGTATATCTGGACTGCTCCTTATTCACCCCTGTATGGACGAAAGAAAATGGCAACCTTTGAGCGGTATTTTCTGGATGATGAGGAGCTTAAGGTTGAGACAAAGAACTGCTATTATGAGCTTATCAATAAGCCGGAGATAGCAGATAAGATTCTGGCAGAGTTTGGACTTTCAGGTGAAAACTGTCATATTATAAATGGTCATGTGCCTGTACACAGAATGAGAGGTGAAAGTCCTGTCAAGTGTAATGGCAAGGTGATTGTCATAGACGGAGGCTTTTCAAAGGCATACAGGAGCCGGACAGGAATAGCTGGCTATACACTGATATTTAACTCCTATGGACTGACTCTTACCGCCCACGAACCCTTTGAGTCGCCTGAGACTGCGGTGAGGGAAGAACGTGATATAGTGTCTAAGCGTGAGGCTGTGGAGTATATGGACAAGCGTATTCTGGTAGGTGACACAGATGTCGGAGAAAAAATACGTCTCAAAATAAATGACCTTAAAATGCTTATAAGTGCATACAGGTCTGGAGAAATAATTGAGAAGGACAAGTAAATGAAAAAAGAAGAATTGGAAAAAATTCTTGAAGAGGTAAAGACTGGTGGGCTCACTGTGGATGAGGCTGTGGCAAGGATAAAGCTTGAGCCGTTCAGTGACCTGGGCTTTGCCAAGGTTGATACCCAGCGGGAGCTGCGTCAGGGAATTGCAGAAGTGATATATGGCGCAGGCAAGACTGCTGTGCAGATAGAACGAATCGTTAAAGAGATGCTGAAAAATGGGCAGGAGACTATCCTTATAACAAGACTGTCCAGGGAAAAAGCCGATTATGTCAGCAAATCGGTAGATTTAGACTACAGGGAGGCAGCGGAAATCGGTATTGTCGGACAGATACCAGAACCAAAAAGCCAGGAGACAATAGTAATCGCAACCGGCGGGACAAGTGACTACAGGGTTGCGGAGGAGGCTGCCATCACAGCAGAGGTCTTAGGAAATAAGGTTTTCAGGCTTTATGATGTGGGAGTGGCTGGTGTTCACAGATTATTCGCAAATTCGCAGTATCTTATAGATGCAAATGTTGTGATTGCAATAGCAGGGATGGAAGGGGCACTTGCCTCTGTCATAGGCGGCATGGTTGACTGCCCGGTTATAGCGGTTCCGACAAGTGTAGGATATGGCGCAGCATTCGGAGGACTTGCAGCGCTGCTTTCGATGCTCAATTCCTGCGCAAGCGGGGTGTCTGTGGTCAACATAGATAATGGATTTGGTGCAGGATATCTGGCAAGTATGATTAATCAGAGGACTTCGAGGTAAATATGGAAACTGTTGAAGGATTTTATTTTGAATCAGAGAAGCAAGCAGCGAGAGCGCAGAAGGAAGCGGACGGCATAAAATATATTAAAGAGAATACGAAAATGGATGACCCGGAGGTCGTACTCAGATTGTACAATAAGCTCATTCAGGACGAGATGCTCTCAACACCTGTGGGCATGGCTTTTCTGGTTGAGCTGCAGGAATTTCTGACTATGTCTACGGATATTGATGGACAGTTTATCAGACCTATTCCCGGCAATATGTGCTCGACGTGGTACAAAAATGATACGCCTAAGAAGCCGGCAAAAAATAAAAAATACATAGTCTCTTTATGGATTAATGCTGCCCTTTGCGTGGTAATCGCTGGCATGTTTCTGATTAGTTATCTGTCGGATAATAATACAAATATCATAAATTACGAAAATTCCCTGATTGATAAATACGAGTCATGGGAATCTCAGTTAAACGACAGGGAAGCAGCTATACAGGAAAAGGAAGCTGAGCTTGGAATTGACGAAGGAGTGGAATAATCAGATGGACAGGATAAAAATACTTGTAGTCGATGATGAGAGCAGAATGAGAAAGCTTGTAAAGGATTTCCTCATAAGGGAAAACTATGAGGTGCTTGAAGCCGGTGATGGTGAGGAAGCACTTGATATTTTTTACAGGGAAAAGGACATAGCCCTGTTGATTCTTGATGTCATGATGCCAAAGATAAATGGCTGGGATGTGTGTAAGGAAATCAGGGAGACATCAAAGGTGCCGATTATAATGCTCACAGCCAAAAGCTCTGAAAGCGATGAGCTTGGCGGTTTTGAGATTGGTGCGGATGAATACATTTCCAAGCCTTTTTCGCCAAAGATTCTTGTGGCAAGAGTAGGAGCCTTACTCAGGAGGACCAATAAAATCGGTGATGAGGCGATGCTTATACAGATGGGTGGAATTGTCATGGATAAGAATGCCCATACAGTAGCGATTGATGGAAAGCAGATTGAGCTAAGCTACAAGGAGTTTGAACTCTTAGATTACTTTATGGAAAATGCAGGAATAGCCTTATCAAGGGAGAAAATACTTGACAGTGTCTGGGATTATGACTATTTCGGTGATGCCAGAACTATAGATACTCATGTAAAAAAGCTAAGAAGTAAGATGGGAGAAAAAGGTGACTATATCAAAACAATATGGGGCATGGGATACAAATTTGAATGCAGCTAAAAAGCCGGAACCAGCCAGACAGAGGAAGCTTTCCATATCGGTGAAGCTTTTATTAACCATGCTTTTGATTGTAGTAGGAACAATAGGACTGGGCTGGTTTATCAATAATACATTTCTTGAAAAATATTACATATACAACAAGCAGAAGCAGATACTCACAGGCTTTGATACCATAAATGAGGCTGCTGAGGATGGAGAGCTTTCGGATGAATCCTTTGACATCACCTTTGAAAAGATATGCTCAAACGGAAACATAAGCACTATTATCGTAGGACAGAATCATGAGATTATAAGGTCGTCAGTAAATGATATCCAGCTGCTCCAAATGCAGCTGACAGAGGTATTAGGCGGCGACAGCAATGTCAATTATGAGGAAATCAAGGTCACAGACAATTATGTGCTTGCCAAGAAAGTGGATGCGAGACTTGGTGAGGAATACCTGATTTTCTGGGGCTTTTTGTCCGATGGAAGCATTATATTTATGAGGTCTGCCTTAGAGAGCATCAGGGAGAGCGCAGATATAACCAATAAGTTTTTAAAGCTGGTAGGACTTTTCTCTACCTTTGTATGTCTTATAATAATAATCTTTGTGTCAAGGACAATTTCAAGACCTATAAGAGAAATGACGGAAATCTCCAAAAAGATGTCAGAGCTGGAATTTGAGGCAAAATATATCCCTCACAACAATGACAGCATGGAAATAGCAGAGCTGGGACAACACATGAATGCCCTGTCTGAGGCACTGGAGGAGACTATTTCTGAGCTTAAGGCGGCGAATATAGAGCTGGAGCAGGATATAAAGAAAAAAGAAGAGATAGATGAGATGAGAAAGGAATTTCTCTCAAATGTGTCCCACGAGCTGAAGACACCGCTTGCACTTATATCCGGATATGCAGAGGGACTCAAGGAAGGCATCATGGATGATGAGGAAAGCCGTAATTATTATTGTGAGGTAATTATGGATGAATCAGACAAGATGAATACCATGGTCAAAAAGCTTCTGACCTTAAACCAGCTGGAGTTTGGCAATGATGTGGTGGAAATAACCAGATTTGACATGACGGAGCTGGTCAAGGG
>CAVFAM010000452.1:6389-7590 GCA_963620375.1 Bacteroidaceae bacterium | reverse complement strand
AAACTGGTTCATTCCAAGCCCTGAGTCATCATATATTCCCGAAGATGAAAACTCGTTCAAGGTCTGGTATATTATCATCTCTTTATTCCACTGGCTTAAGCCTACGCCCTCTTTCATCTTTTCAAGCTTAATCACAAGTGCGTCTACAATGTGTACCAGGGCTGATTCCGGAGAAGATGGCTTCTTCTCCTCTCCATAATACTCTGCAATAATCTCTATGACACTTTCAGGGAAGCACAAAGCCTCTGCCTTTTTGATGCCATTCTCCACATAGGGTGCCCCCTCCCAGTTTCCAATCCTGTAATAAAAACCGGCAGCCGCACACAAATCCATGTCAAGCCCTACAGCCTTTGCACATCTGTAGGCTATATCAGATACCATATGGGCATGGTTGTATTCAAAATGGGAATACGCCTTAAGCTCCTTCACCTGGTCATAATCCTCCGAGATAATATCCAGAAGGAAATTATCACATTCAGCTCTTGAAGCCGGGATTATGTACCTGCAGCTGATAAAAGCGGCAGCAGCTGAAATCACTCCATTTATTACAGAGTAAAGAATTATCTTATTATCTATCTCCTTGTTGGCAAAATAATAGAAAATACCCGGCAGCACAGCGCTGATACAAAAGGTATTGATATAAAGCATATATTTAAGCTTTGTATTTTCCATAGCCCTTGCTATCACTATTCCAAGAGATAAAAGCATCATATACAATGCCAGCTCATTAAAATCACCTGTCTGTATTATGCCAAGCAGTATGACAAGATACATTCCCACAAATAATGCCAGCATCTCATTGCCCACCGCATACAATATAAAGGCAAAAATAATAACAGGCTTGCAATATGACTGCATATACCAGAAAGCAAAAGCGATAAGGCAGCAGGCAAAATACCCCACAGCCACCTTTGAAAAAGTGGTTTTGGTATTATTTGCTATATATTTTCTCTTTCTGTCAAATTCCAGTTCAAATACCATAAGTGATATGCAGAAAATATTAATGCACATCACGCATATAATCTCGTCAGGATACAGCTTCTGCATATAGCAGAATATACCTGATAGCCCAAACGTTGACAGTATTATTGCCAGTACAGGAACTGCTCTTCTGATGTTAACCTTTTCTTTCAACTATCCTTTTCTCCTGTTTCTTTTTTCTGGCTGTACTTTTACTCTCATAATCGTCATAAGCCTGTAC